>CAMBWL010000007.1 GCA_945871625.1 Bifidobacterium breve | reverse complement strand
CTTGTTGATCGCACGAAAGACTTGATCAAGACAGGCGGAGAGTGGATCTCTTCAGTTGAAATTGAAAACGAATTAATGTCTCACCCGAAGATCAAAGAAGCCGCTGTCGTTGGCGTACCTCACCCGAAGTGGTCTGAACGACCGCTGGCGTGTGTCGTGCTAAACCCAGGCGAAACTCTGAGCAAAGATGAGGTGCTCGACTACATTCGACCGCGACTTGCCAAATGGCAAGTGCCCGACGATGTGGTGTTCATCGACGAAGTGCCAAAAACCAGCGTGGGCAAATTCTCGAAAAAAACGCTGCGCGAAAAATTCGCCGATTACGTCTTGCCAACTATTTGAAATTAACCCTTCGTAAAAACTGTTTGGTGCGATCGTCAGTCGGGCTCGCAAAAATCTGCTTGGGTTGACCTTGTTCGGCGATACGACCGCCATCTAGAAAACAAACTCGGTCGCTAATTTCTTGGGCAAAGTTCATCTCATGGGTGGCGATCAGCATCGTTATGCCGCTGCCCTTGAGTTCGCGCACGACATCGAGTACCTCACCGACAAGTTCTGGGTCGAGCGCCGATGTGATTTCGTCGAGCAACAAAACCTCGGGGTTCATCGCTAACGCGCGAACGATGGCGACTCGCTGTTGTTGACCACCGGAGAGCTGATCTGGATATGAGTCGATTTTTTCGACGAGGCCAAATCGGGCGAGCAGTGTCTTGGCGGAGTCGTTGGCTTCTTCTGGCGATTTACCCAGCACTTGGGTTAATGCAAGCGTGATATTGCGTTGCACGCTCATGTGTGGGAACAGATTGAAACTCTGAAATACGATGCCGATGCGCCGACGAATCGGATTCGGGTCTAGACCAATCTGCGAGATCTCTTCACCGTCTAAAAGAATCGCGCCATCATCAATCGGCTCAAGCAGGTTGACGCAGCGCAACAGGGTTGTCTTGCCAGAACCACTCGAGCCGATGAACGAGACGACTTCGCCGGCTTGCACCTGCAGGTCGAGACCTGAGAGCACGGTGCGCGAGCCGAATGATTTCGAGACCTGGCGTAGTTCAAGTTTCATCGCACCCTCGTCGCCGAGGTTCGCTTGCGCTCACGGGCCAACAAATAATCGGTCGTGCGCGTCAAAGGGATCGTGATCATCAAGAAAATGATCGCTGCAGCAACATATGGCGTGAAGTTCGCGAACTTTGCCTTGTCGATGCCGGCTTGACGCAGAATCTCGATCGGTCCGATCAGACTGACGAGCGCGACATCTTTTTGCAGGCTCACTAAATCGTTCATCAGCGGTGGCACCACGCGGCGAATTGCCTGAGGCAAGATCACAAAGCGCATCGTTTGCGAATTTGAAAGACCCAAAGATCTTGACGCTGCGCGTTGCGACTCGTGCACGCTGTCGATTCCGGCGCGAAAAACTTCTGCGATGTATGCGCCATAAGTTAGAACCAGAGCCACCGAGCCCCAAAGAAGCGGCGAGTTAAATGGCCTTTCGAGTCCGACACCCGGCACGCCAAAGCCAATCAGGTAGATCCACAAAATTACGGGCACACCACGCATTATGTCGATGTACGCAATTACGAAGATGCGAATCGGAAACAGAGCGGGGTTGCGCGAACTGCGCGCAATCGCCAGCACTAGCGCCAAAGCAATTATTGCCGGTGTTGACCAAGCAAAAATTTTGATGTCGAGAACGAAAGCATCCAGCAATCTTGGAAACGAGTCGAACAAACGCTCGCCGTTAAAGAACGATTCTTTGACTCGTCCCCAGCGAGGAAGTTTGGGGATAGCGACGAACAGAACCCCAACGACGACGACAGTGCTCAGCGCGGCAATAATGCTGCTGCGCTGGCGCTGTCGCCGTTCGAATTGCTGTCGTTGAGTTTTTGTTTCCGTATCGGGTAACAGTTTTTAGTCGAGGGTGATGACTGGTGCGTTTGTCTTGTCGGCGAGCCAAGTCTGTTCGATCTCCGCCAATTTGCCCGACTCTTTGAGTGCGCCAAGAGCAGTGTTGACACAGTCGACGAGCTTGTTATCTTTGTCGAACAGCAAGCCGAAGTTGTCGGCAGCAACCGCATCGCTCAATGGAAATTGTCCAATGACTTTTGAACCCTCGATCTCGACAGCGCTGATGTAAAAAGCTGTCGGCAAGTCGACGACAATTGCGTCGATTTGTTTTGCTTCAAGAGCAGCCTTGGCACCAGCGTTGTCGTCATAGACGAACGGCTCGTTGGTTGGCATGATCACATTGAGAATAAAGTCGAGGCTTGTTGTGCCTGACTGCGCGCCGAACTTGAGTTCTTTGAGTTCTGAAAGTTTCGTAGCGCTTGCGACGGGCGAGTCAGCAAACCCGACGACTGCCTGATTTGTCGAATAGTACGGGTCGCTGAAACTGACCGTTGCTTTGCGCTCTTCTGTGATCGAATATTGCTGCAAATTAAAGTCAAAGTTTTTTGCGCCAGGTTGAACCGCCTCGTCGAAGCCAGTTCGCACCCAAACTATATTTTCATTCGCGTAACCAAGTTCGCCAGCCACCGCGTATGCAACAGCGGCTTCAAAACCTTCGCCAGACTCTGGTGCGTCACCAACAACCCAGGGCTCGTAAGCAGGGGTGCCAGTTGCAATCGTCAATTTGCCTGACTCGATAGTCGGGCAGGCTGAACTCGAATCGTCACTGCCGCAACTGGCAAGGCCGAGTGCTGATGTGCTGGCGAGGATTATCGCCAGTCGCGTGAAGCGTGATTTGGTGGTCATAATAAGGGTTCCTTTCTAGAGAACGTCAGTTAATTAGAGCCAAAACTAGCATTACTTGACAGTGAGACAGTTATAGTCTTAATGTCTCACTATGGCTATCTCGGCTACCGCAAATCCAGCATCGTTCACTGAGGTTGAAACCCGCGTGCTGGACGCCACGAAATTTGCCATTGAAAAGTGGGGAGTTTCGCGCTTTACCGTCGCCGATGTTTGCGATCTGGCAAATGTTTCGCGCGCAACCGTTTATCGGATGTTTCCGGGCGGCAAAGAAGTTTTGCTTGAAGCACTTCATGTGCGCTCGCTAGATGAATTTTTCACGACGTTGTTAGCTCGTGCCGAAGGCGCAAAGTCGCTGGAAGATTTGCTCGTGCGATGCATAGTCTCGGCAACGACCGAGTTGCGCAACGACCAACACTTGGCGATGATGCTGGCTACTGAGCCAGGTACGACCTTGATGCAGTTCACGATCGACGGCTTGTCGCGAATTGTGCGTGTCGCTGCTTCGTATTTGGCGCCACTTGTTGCAGACTTTTTGCCTAAGCGTGAAGCCGATGCGCTGGTTGAAGTCTTGGCCCGTCTTGTAATTTCTTATTTCTTGACGCCGTCAGACCGCTTTGACTTCACGAGCGAGACGAGCACTGCCAAGTTTTTGCACACGCATATCAACATCCACGAATTAACAAAGTAAAACTACACAAACAGGAGCAACAGCTATGTCAATTACAGAAAAGCAAAATCAAGAAATCATCGGTCGTGACGAGATCAACAACATTGAGGCGATTTTGAGCATTCCGCTCACGCCGGCAAATGAGATCGAACATGTCGTCAAGAACAACGCCGATTCGGTTTTCACTTGGGATTATTCACTGACTCGCCAGCCTTTGCGCAAGCTTTATGAAAAAGCCAAGACGAGTCAATGGAACGGCACATTTGACTTGGATTGGAGCACCGAAGTCGACATCGAAAAAACTATCACCGCTGACCAGGACGCAATCGGCCGTGGGATGAATGCAGACTTGTACGCAGATACGAAACTCGCAAAATGGACTGACAAAGAATGGCTCGAGTTCGGCATTCATAGCCGCAAGTGGAGCCTCTCGCAGTTCTTGCACGGTGAACAGGGTGCGCTTATTTGCACCAGCAAGATTGTCGAGACTGTGCCGTGGTACGACGCAAAACTTTACGCCAGCACCCAGGTCGTAGACGAGGCCCGTCACGTCGAAGTATTTGCTCGTTATCTTGACGAAAAACTCGACGGTGGCTACCCGATTAATCCGCACCTTAGTTTGTTGCTCGACGACATTGTCAAAGACTCACGTTGGGACTTCACATACCTCGGCATGCAGATCATGGTCGAAGGTTTGGCGCTCGCAGCATTCGGCTACTTGCATCAGTTGACAAGCGAGCCACTGTTGAAGAAATTGCTGCGCTATGTGATGAGCGACGAAGCCCGTCACGTGGCATTCGGTGTACTCAGCCTCAAAGAGGTTTACGACGGCATGGGTGACAAAGAGATCATGGACCGCCAAGAATTCGCCTACGAAGCCAGCATTCGTATGCGTGACCGCTTCTTGCAACAAGAAGTTTGGCAACACATGGGTGTCGACCCGAAGACTTTGATCCCGTTGTTGGTCAATGATCCGACTCGCAAAATCTTCCAGCAAATGTTGTTTGCCAAGATCGTGCCGAATTGCAAGAAACTTGGGTTGCTTGACCGTAACGACAAGTGGTTGCGCCGTCGCTTCGAAGAGATGGGTGTAATTCAATTCGAAGACTGGGAAAACACAGACGACGAATACCTCAAGTTCGAGATTGGCAAAGAAGTCGAAATTCGCCACTAGAGACATAAAACTCGTTGGTCGCAGGCGAGAGCCAGTGACTACTATCTAGCCATGCCAAGATTCGGTCAGGTTCTCACCGCAATGGTTACGCCGTTCGACAAGAACGGCGAGCTGAATCTGGATGGTGTGCGTCGCCTGGCGAAGTGGTTGCAAGAAAATGGCAACGATGGGCTGGTGGTCGGTGGCACAACAGGTGAGGCATCGACACTGACCGACGACGAGAAACTTGCGTTGTTTGCCGCGACTGTCGAGGCTGTGACGATTCCGGTCATTGCTGGCACGGTCACCAATGACACCAAGCATTCGGTTCATTTGACCCAACAGGCTTCGAAACTCGGCATCGCCGGCATCTTGGCCGTTGGTCCGTATTACAACAGACCATCACAAGCTGGCATTCTCGCGCACATGAAAGCAGTTTGTGCGGCGACGACACTGCCTGTTGTCGTGTACGACATTCCGGTTCGCACTGGCCGAAAAATATCAACGGCCACACTCGCGAAATTGGCCAATGAAGTAAAAAATGTCGCGGCTCTCAAAGATGCAAGTGGCAACCCAGCCGAAACGGCGATGTTGATGACCCAAGTACCGAAAAGTTTTGAACTTCTCAGCGGCGACGATGGTCTGACCTTGCCGCTGATGGCGATCGGTGCAGCCGGCGTGATCGGCGTGGCGACGCATTGGACGGCCGTGGATCATCAAGAGATGTTCAAAAAATGGAATGCCGGCGATGTCGCTGGTGCCCGCGCGGTCAACTCAAGAATGCTCGAGAGTTTTGCGTTTGAAACCGGCGACGATAATCCGAACCCGTTGCCGAGCAAAGTGATGATGAACCATCTTGGGCTGGATGTCGGCGAGGCGAGACTGCCGATGGGGCCGCCACCGAGCGGTCTGGCCGAACGGGCAGCAAAAGTGTTCAGCAATCTGCAAGCCGCGCGCGCCGCCGCACAAAAGTAATGTCAAAACCAGTTCGCATCGCCTTTCTTGGCGGGCTCGGCGAAATTGGTCGAAACTGCATGGCGGTTGAACAAGACAAAAAGATTTTGCTGATCGATTGTGGGTTGATGTTTCCGAAAGCCGAACACGGCGACGACATCGATGTGATCATTCCAGACTTCACTTGGTTGCTTGAGCGCAAAGACCGCATAGTTGGTTGCGTTGCGACACACGGTCACGAAGACCATGTCGGGGCGTTGCAGTATTTGCTGCAAGACGCGTCGTTTCCGTTGTATGGCTCGGCGCTAACTCTCGGCCTCGCGCGCAACAGAATCGCCGAGGCGCGATTGACCGACAAGACGAAGTTCATTGAGGTCAATGACAACGATCGCATCAAGATCGGGCCGTTTGATGTCGAATTCATACCGGTCACGCACTCTGTGCCATGCGCTCATGCGATCGCATTGCACACGGCACAAGGGGTGATCGTGCACTCGGGTGACTTCAAGATTGACCTCACACCAGTTGATCATCGTCGCACTGATCTGGCGCGCCTTGGTTCGTTGTCGTCAAACGAGGGCATTCGGTTGTTAATGCTCGACTCGACCAATGCGGGCGAGCGTGGTCACGCACCGAGCGAATCTGAAGTCGGTGCCGTGTTGCGGGGGATCTTCAACGAACATCGTGGAAAGCGCATAATTACCGCCAGTTTTGCCAGCCACATTCACCGCGTGCAGCAAATCGCTGATGCGGCAATCGACTCTGGTCGTGTTGTCGTGCCGCTCGGCAGGTCGATGATCAACAACATTCGTCTCGCGCGCGACTTGAAGGTGCTGACGATTCCTGAAAAAAGTTTGGTCAGTGCAGATTCGTTGGGCAAATACGACGACCATGAAATCTGCATTATTTCAACCGGGTCGCAAGGCGAGGCGATGTCGGCGCTAACGAATCTGGCAAAAGGTGACAGTCGATACGTGAAAGTCGGCGAAAGCGATGTGGTTATTTTCTCGAGTCATGCCATCCCTGGTAACGAACACAACGTCAACAAGGTGATCGATGCATTGTTGCGTCGCGGTGCAACCGTCGTGCATTCGGGCATTGCCGATGTGCATGCAACGGGTCATGCCCAAGCAGAAGATTTGAAGACGTATTTAAATGTCACCGAGCCGCAATGGTTCGTGCCGATTCATGGCGAGTATCGACACATGGTTGCAAATGCCGAGTTGGCGAAAATTATGGGTGTAGCGCCACGCAATGTTTTGTTGTGCGAAGACGGAGATCTCATCGAGATCACCGATGGTGGGATCGATTTTTCTGGGCGCATACCCGCTGAATTTGTCGTGCCACAAAAGTCGCAACGCGCCGGCAAAAAGTCAAAAGATAAACAAACCAAGAAACACAAAAAACGCTAACCAGTCGCGACAATTTATGCGTTTCGGCGAGATGGCTCGCTGGATTCAATTGGGCGAGTAATCCCACTTGTAAACAGACCCCATTGGTACTGTTGATTTATGGCAAAAGTGCCCAAATCTAAATCTGCGCGCCCCAAGAAGGGCTCACGAAACCCGGATCACGAGCGACCGCGCCGTCCGGATAATGTGCGTCCGATTCGGGCATTGCGCGAGCATGATGCCGATGACGAGCCGACCCGTTACCGGGTTGTTTCGCAACACGGTCCAATTTTTGGCGGATTGTTCGAGGGGCGGGCACACGAATTCAGCGGCCTAGGTTTGATCGCGCTCGGCGCGCTGCTCGTATTGTCGGTTTACTTGAAGTTGGCTGGGCCGCTTGGTCGAGCACTTGACAGTTTTACATCAGTGACGA
Organism: Bifidobacterium breve; assembly: GCA_945871625.1. Classification (GTDB taxonomy): domain Bacteria; phylum Actinomycetota; class Acidimicrobiia; order Acidimicrobiales; family Ilumatobacteraceae; genus BACL27. Next base: position 9,046 of record CAMBWL010000007.1, on the reverse strand, counting down.
TCGGCGTTGGTCGATTCTTCTTGCCAATTTTGTGCATTGGCTTAGGTGTCGCACTTGCACGACGCAAAAGTTGGCAAAATCAAATTCGAACCTCAATCGGCTGGACGTCACTGACTGGTGTGTTGCTCGGTTTGTCGCATGTGTTTTTTAGTGATGTCGAAAACCGCACGGGTGGATGGTTCGGCTATGTAGTGGGTGAGCCAACGCAGAACTCGCTGTCAAATATTGGTGCGACGGTGTTGTTGTCGGCTCTACTAATCGGTTCGGTGATGCTCGTGTCTGGCAAATCGGCGCCAGAGTTGATCGAAGTTTTGCGCAATGCATGGCGCAAGATCAGCGGCAAGGTTTCCTCGGCGACCGAAAATTTGTCAGGTGCGCTAGATGAAAATCGAGGTTTTACTGGCGATCAAGGCGATGTGCCTGGCGGCTTTGCACCACAAGATGATCAACGGCCACAACTTTACGACTATGCCCAAGATGGTCGCGATGATGACAATCAAGATCAAGAAAAAAGACCGCGTCGCGAACGCAAGCGTCGCGAGCAGGCCGAGTCGAAGTCGCCAGCGAAACCAGCAGGCAAACTCGCACCAGTCAAAGGTGAGCCACAACAAATGCCGCTTGGGCCGAGTGGTCAGCCGAGTGATTGGTCATTGCCAGAACTCGAATTTTTGTCGCTGACCAGCAACAAAAAAGCCAACGAAGAAGCAATTCGCGAACGCGGCGACCAACTCGTGGCGGCACTCGCTTCGCACGGCGTAGATACCGAGTTGGTGGGATACACCCGCGGTCCGACGGTAACGCGCTATGAATTGTCGCTGGGTGACGGTGTGAAGGTTGCCAAGGTGACGACGCTTTCGCGCGATATTGCCTACACGATGGCGGCGACTGACGTACGAATTCTTGCGCCGATACCTGGACGATCGGCAATCGGTATCGAAGTGCCAAACGAACAACGTGAACTTGTTTCAATCGGTGACTTGCTCGTGTCGCAAGAAGCACGCACGGCGACTCATCCGCTCGATGTCGCGGTGGGCAAAGATATTTCGGGTCGCCCGGTGTTCTTGAATATCTCGACTACGCCTCACTTGTTGATTGCGGGCGCGACCGGTGCAGGCAAGTCGAGTGTGATCAACTGCATCATCACATCTGTGTTGATGCGTGCAACGCCAGATCAAGTGAAGTTGATTCTGATCGACCCAAAGCAGGTTGAGATGGCGCAATACACGCGACTGCCGCACTTGTTGACAGCGCCAGTTACGAACCCGAAAAAAGCCGCCAATGCGTTGGGTTGGGCGGTAAAAGAAATGGAGCGTCGCTACGACCTGCTCGTCGAAGCAGGTTTTCGCGACGTGGCTGGCTACAACGCGGCGTATGACCGTGGCGAGATGACGGCGCAAGAAGGCCAGTCATCAGACAAGCAGTTTTCACGCATTCCATATATTTTGATTGTCGTCGACGAGTTGAACGACTTGATGATGGTCGCGGCACGCGATGTTGAAGATTGCATTACGCGAATCGCCCAAAAAGCTCGTGCGGTGGGTATTCACTTGGTGGTTGCAACTCAGCGCCCGAGCGTGAATGTAATCACCGGTGTGATCAAGGCGAACATTCCTGCTCGCATGGCGTTTGCCGTATCAAGTCTGACCGACAGTCGAGTGATTCTTGATCAGCCAGGCGCAGAAAAACTCGTGGGTATGGGTGACATGTTGATGTTGCCGGGCAACACATCTGTTTCGCAGCGTCTGCAGTCGGCATGGGTCAGTGAGAACGAGGTTCGCAAAGTGGTCGGGCACTGGCGCCGACAAGCCCCAGAAATTACGTATGTTTCGGGCATCGAAGGCGATGCGAATAAATCATCCGGCAATGGCGGAATATTTGGTGGCAGCAGCGGGGACGAAGATGACGACGAATTGATGCGTCAAGCAATGGACCTTGTCGTGCGAACCCAGCAGGGCAGCACCTCGATGTTGCAGCGAAAACTCAAAGTTGGGTTTGCTCGGGCGGGTCGACTGATGGACATGCTCGAACAACGGGGCGTCGTCGCGCCGAGCGAGGGTTCACGCCCGCGTGAAGTGTTGATGACCGTCGAAGAACTTGAAATCATTCAAAAGGCGAGTTAATTGACTCGTCTTTGAAATGTTGATTGATAACGAATAGGTAGCATTACTCGTCGTGACACAGCGCTTTTATCTCGAGTCGCTGGGGTGCCCAAAGAATGATGTTGATTCGGACAAAATAATTGGAACTTTGATCGCCGATGGGCTCGTGCAAACTGATGACGCCAGCCAAGCCGACTTGGTTGTCGTCAATACTTGCGCATTTATCGAAGACGCACGACGCGAATCAATCGACACGGTGCTCGAACTCTCGGGGCAGCGCAAAGCCGGTGCTCGAGTCGTCGTCACAGGTTGTATGGCCGAACGCTACGGTTCTGAACTCGCCGAGTCGTTGCCAGAAGCCGACCACATTGCTGGCTTTGGTGTGCCGATTACGCTGACCAAAAAATCAGTCGGTGTGACGAGCCAAAATGTGCCGGCTTTTGATTTGTTAAATTTGCCTCGACCAAAGTCGCGCGCGCCGTGGGCATACATCAAAATCGCCGAGGGTTGCGACCGTAATTGTGGGTTTTGTGCGATACCGAGTTTTCGCGGGCCGCAACGCAGCCGTGACATTGAGTCGATTTTGGCCGAGGTCGAGCAACTAGATGCCAAAGAAATTGTGTTGGTGGCCCAAGATCTGGCAAGTTATGGCAAAGATCGCCCGAACGAACTTGGCGCGGGTTCGATAGTCGGACTGGTCAATCGTGTCGCCAGAAAAGTAGCGCGAACCAGATTGCTCTATCTATACCCAAGCGATTTGAGTGACGAGTTGATCGACGCAATTTGTGCGACTGGTGTGCCTTATTTTGATTTGTCGTTGCAGCACGTGTCGAAGGCGCATTTACGAAGAATGCGGCGATGGGGTGATGGCGAGCGCTTTTTGAATCGCATCACAGATATCCGCAAGCGTGAACCCGACGCGGCGATGCGTAGCAACTTTATTGTCGGCTACCCGGGCGAGACAGAAGAAGATCACGACCAGTTGTTGAATTTCGTCAATGCAGCGCAACTTGATTGGTGTGGATTTTTCGCCTTCAGCCCGGAAGAGGGCACGCATGCAATTTCACTGCCAGACCGCGTGCCAACAAGCTTGATGCACGAGCGTCTGGCTGAACTTCGTGAACTGCAAGATTCGATCACCGCACACCGCCGCGATGAGTTGATTGGAAAGACGATAACTGTGCTGGTTGATGAACCTGGTGTGGGGCGCGGTCATCGCGAGGCCCCAGAGATTGACGGAGTCGTGCATGTCAGCGAAACTTTGGCCGTGGCGACATTCGTTGAAGTTGAAATTGCCGACGCGCTTGGCCCAGATTTGGTTGCCACCGGCGCAAATCACAGCGCTCGAGAACTGGCTGAAGATGCCCGTTGACCCGAACGCCCTTGCGACATGGGCGAACGCCGTAACGGTTTCGCGCATTTTGGTTTCACCACTTTTGTTCATAGTCGTACCCGATGACAATGCGGGCTCGTGGCTCGCAGCATGGTTGTGGTTTGGTTTGTGCGTCAGCGATGTTCTTGACGGTTATTTGGCCCGCCGTCACGGCGCGACCAAGAGTGGTGCATTCTTGGACCCGCTTGCCGACAAAGTCTTGGTGCTCGGCGCAATGTTCACCCTCGTCAGTCGTGAAATGTTTTGGATTTTGCCAGTTGTGATCATCGCCGTGCGCGAAGTTGTTGTCAGCGTCTACCGAGTCGTCGTTAGCGCAAAAGGTGTGACGGTGCCAGCCAGCCGTTTGGCAAAAATCAAAACTCTCAGTCAGCAAGTTTCCATTGGTTTTGCGTTGGCGCCGTTTAGCGCGGTCGACATGACGTACGCGTGGCTGACGACTCTTTGGCTGGCAGTTGTGTTGACGATAGTTAGCGGACTGCAATATGCCGTGCGCGCGTTGCGCCCTGCGTTTAATTTGCGTCGGGCGGCCAAATAATGCGGTGCAGTGTTGTTGCTGTCGGTACTGAATTACTACTCGGTCAAATAGTCGACACGAATTCTTCGTGGCTAGGCGAGCAACTTGCAGCGGCAGGAATTGATTCGTTGTTTCAAGTCAAAGTCGGTGACAATCTTGCTCGCATTGTCGCAACATTGCGTGCGACGCTGGCAGAAGCAGATGCAATCATAATTTGTGGCGGTCTTGGGCCAACTCATGACGACATAACCCGTGAGGCAATTGCCCAAATCATGGGCGTCGAACTTGAAATGAACGATGAAGTCGCGTTGGTGATCGAGCAGATGTTTACGGCTCGTGGTCGTCGCATGCCAGAAAATAACCTACGTCAAGCGATGGTGCCACGCGGTGCGAATATTATCGAGCAACGCCGAGGTACTGCGCCTGGTCTGATTTGTCCTGTTGGCGAAAAAGTGATGTATGCGGTGCCGGGCGTGCCCTTTGAACTATTCGAAATGTTCGAGCGCGCGATTTTGCCTGATCTGCTAGTTCGTAGCGGCGAAGCCTCGGTGATCAAGAGTCGGGTGTTGCGAACTTGGGGCGATAGCGAAAGCGGACTAAACGAACGACTAATCAGTGTGATCAACGAACTTGAACAAGTTGGTAACCCGACCTTGGCTTTTTTGGCCAGCGGCTGGGAAGGCATCAAAGTCAGGCTGACAGCCAAAGCCAATACTGATAAGCAAGCCGTTGACCTGCTCGATATCTGGGACGCCAAAGTTCGTGCGCAAGTCGGCGACCTTGTGTTTGGTGTCGATGAGCAGAATATGGAAGCGGTTGTTTTGAAACTGCTGCGCGACAAGAAGCTCACTTTGGGTGTTGCCGAGTCGGTGACTGGCGGTCTTGTTGCTGGTCGGTTGACGGCGATTGTCGGTGCAAGCGATGTTTTTCGTGGCGGCATAATTAGTTATGCCAGCGATATCAAGTTCGATTTGTTGAGCGTGACTCGCGGGCCAGTCGTGAGCGAGGTCGCGGCAAAAGAAATGGCGATTGGTGCGCGTAAAATTTTGGGCAGCGACATTGGTTTGGCGCTAACTGGTGTTGCGGGACCATCAGAACAAGACGGCGTGAAAGTTGGCACGCTATGCGTCGGTATTGCGTTGTCAACCGATGATGTGCGTGCAACAACTTTTAGTTTGCCTTTTGGTCGAGAACAGATGCGACAGTTTTCAGTAATTAGCGCATTGAACTTTTTGCGTCAATCGTTATAAACACAGGGCTTTTGCCCAAAAACAGCACGGTAGACTGATGTTGTAGTTACACCCGAGTAACAACAAGAAAAGTAATCAGGTTTTTTGTGGCAAACATTCTCATCATTGGTGCTGGTGGGGTGGGTGGCGGTATGGCCTCAATCGCCGAAACCAGAAGTTTCTTTGATTCTTTCGTGCTGGCCGACATCAACTCGGGTCGGGGCGACGAGATCATCGCCAAACTCGAACAGCCTGGCCGCTTTTCATCGGCACAAGTTGACGCCCGAAGTAAATCAGAAATCGTCGCCTTGGCGCAACGCGTAAAAGCCGACGTGATCGTCAATGCCTGCGACCCGCGGTTGAACGAGCCGATCTTTGAGGCGGCTTTTGAAGCAGGCTGCACGTATCTAGACATGGCGATGAACTTGAGCAAGCCGCACCCGACGAATCCTTACGAAGAAGTTGGCGAGCATCTTGGTAAAGATCAAATTTCTGCTGATGACCGTTGGAAAGAAAAAGGTTTGCTTGCTTTGGTCGGCATGGGCGTTGAGCCGGGCTTGAGCAATGTGTTTGCGCGCTATGCATCCGACCATTTGTTTGACACAATCGACGAAATTGGTGTGCGCGATGGTTCAAATTTGTCGATTGATGGTTTAGATTTCGCACCAACTTTTTCGATTTGGACGACGATCGAAGAAACTTTGAACCCACCAATCGTCTGGGAGAAAACTCGCGGCCTGTACACGACAGATTGCTTTAGCGAGCCAGAGATTTTTCACTTTCCTGCGGGCATCGGGGCGTTCGAGTGCGTGAATGTCGAGCACGAAGAAGTGATCATGATTCCACGCGAGATTGATTGCAATCGTGTGACGTTCAAATACAGTTTGGGCGCAGAGTTCATCGACTGGTTAAAGACTTTTGCCTATTTGGGCTTGGACAGCAACGAAAAAATTCGCGTTGGCGATGTTTCGGTTTCGCCGCGCGATGTTTTGGCCGCAGTGTTACCTAATCCCGCAAAACTTGGTCACTTGATGCACGGTCGCACTTGCGCTGGCACCTGGGTAAAGGGCATGTACGACGGCAAGCCACGCGAGGTGTATCTGTATCACGTGGCCGACAACGAGACGACAATGCGTGATTGGGGTTCGCAGGCAGTGCTTTGGCAGACAGCGATGTGCCCGGTTGTTGCGCTTGAGTTGTTGGCCAACGGCAGTTGGAAGGGCACTGGCGTGCGCGGACCGGAAGCCTTTGACGCCGTGCCGTTTTTAAATCTTCTTGGTGAGTACAACACTCACCACGGGATCATGGAGATGGGACCGGGATTATGGCCGAGCCCGAAGGCGACTGGTCAACCTGGTTGGGACCGACCGGTCAAGCGCGCAGTAATTCCTGGGGCTTGAAGAAAATTATCGCAGCGAAATTGTCGCGGGCAATGATTTCAAGACTTGTGGTTATTTGCCAGCGAGCAACTTAATCACTGGCGCAAAACTGTTGACGTCTTCGCCGCCCACGATGACATAAGAAAAACCCCAACGCTCGCGACGGGCGAGTAGATCTTCGGTGATTTTCGCAGGCGGACCCATTAGTGCGAACGGTGAATTGGCGACCAACTCTGGGGCGACTTTCAACATGTTTGCAGTGCCGTTGATCGCTTCGTCGGCACTGTCGCGAATATTTACCAAGAAAGTGCGAATGTTCAATTCGATGTTCGACATTCGAGTGCCGGCGGCCAGATTCACGATTGCGATTTTTTCGGTGACAGCCTCGGCGCTCATTTCGGCAATCGTGTCGGCATTGACGACGCCGTCTTTTAGTGATGGGTTGATTCCGACGATGTCGGCAAGTTGTGCGGCGAGTTTGAGAACTCGGGGCCCACCACCGCCAATCAAAATTGGTGGACAAGGCTTTTGCACTGGCAATGGGGTGGCCGTGTAGTCGGTGATTGTGTAGTGCTTGCCCGAAAACGAAAACTTTTCGCCGGTCATGGCGCGTTTGATGATCTCTAGTCCTTCAAGAAATCTGTCGATGCGCACTCCAGGCTTGTCGTAAACGATGCCAGATTGAACATAGTCAGTGGCCATCCAGCCGGCACCGATGCCAATTTCGAGGCGACCATCGGAGAGTAGATCAAGCGTGGCGAGTTCTTTTGCCAAAACAACCGGGTGTTTATAGTCGTTGTCCCAGACGAGGGCACCGATCCGCAAATTTTTAGTCGCGTCTGCGGCAGCCATTAATGCTGGGACTGGTGCAAGTTGCTCGGTGAAATGGTCCGGCATGGTCAGCGAACTGAAACCGTTTGACTCGGCAGTTTTGGCTAGTTCTGTCCAATCTTTTTGCGAACCTGCTTTGCTGGCTTGAATGCCAAATCTGAATGGATGAATTTTTGGTTGCCCCGAAGCCATGGTTTCAGACTAATAGTTGAATGCGTCACGCTTATTACTCGAGCCCAGCCAGATTTACTGCAAGTAGAATTGGAAGCGACGTGAACAATTTTCTTCGCGATTTTATTGCCCAGTTGCAAGCGCGACGGCAGACCATCGCCCGAATTTTTGTCGTCGTGGTGGCTGGATCGCTGTTCATCAGCGGCACGATCGTGGGGATAGCGCCAAGGGTGTGGGGAATTCTCAACGCACATACGCAAGTGCCGCCAAGTTTGACCAATTTTTCGGGGCTTGCACAACGCAGCACGGTGTTCGATGCCCAAGGCAAGCAGATTGGCTCGTATCAACTTGAAAACAGTCAATTGATGAGCATCGAGAACGTGCCCGCAGATGTCGTGGCGGCGATCTTGGCGCTCGAGGATAATGAGTTTCAAAATCACAAAGGTGTCAACTTGCGTGCGTTTACCCGAGCCGTGCTGTCCAACTCGCAGGGCGGCTCGAAACAGGGCGCAAGCACGATCACGATGCAAGTCGTGAAAAACGAATTTTTGGCTGGACTCGAGCGCGATGGGCGCTACACCGTTTTGCAGGCACGTTACGCCACGATGCTCGAAAAAGAAGTTCCGAAGAAAGTGATTCTAGAGCGTTATCTCAACACGATTTATCTGGGCAACAACACTTACGGCTTGCAAGCCGCTGCCGAGGTTTATTTCGGCAAAGATGTGCGCGAACTGACGCTGCTCGACGGTGCATTTTTGGCTGGATTAATTCAGGCGCCATCAAATTATGATCCGATTAAGTATCCCGATAGTTCACGGGCCCGATATTTGCAGGTGCTTGACCGTCTGGTGATAACTGGCTTGCTGACACAAGAGCAACGCGACGAAATCGGCGACAAACCTGCGATACCTGAGGTAATTAATAAAAAGGCACAGCGAGATGTTTCGCGAACCTATTTCACGGAAGAAGTCAAAGACTTTTTATTGAACGGCTCCGACATTTTGGGCACGACTTATCAGCAGCGATACAACACTTTGTTTCGCGGCGGCGTCAAAGTCTTCACTACTCTAGATTCGGCGGCACAACTTGCAGCCGAGCAAGCAGTTCGCGATCAACTGCCAGCCAACAAGGCGGGCATTACTGCGGCGATGGTTTCGTTGGACGTAAAGACTGGCGCGGTGCGGGCCATGGTCGGGGGCCCTGGTTTCGTGGCGGGTCAGAGCGAAGTAAATTTGGCGTTGCGTCGTCGGCAAACTGGTTCAAGCGTCAAGTTTTTTATCCTTGCTGCTGCTCTACAAGCGGGTGTGCAACCTGACGATCTGATCGACGGCACCTTGCCCTGCACGCTTTCAAACCCCGGCAATCTTGACGAGCCGTTTGAAATCACCAAGGGCGTCAGTCAACCCACGGCATCGTTGCGCGTGATGACT
>CAMBWL010000006.1 GCA_945871625.1 Bifidobacterium breve | reverse complement strand
GGCTCAGCGCGATCGTTAACGCATTTTTTAGTTAACGCCCGAACCATTCGAGCCACTGTTGCTTTGAATCGGGGCGAAAGACATGGTTGGTGGCGACCACGTCGCCCATGTTTGCACTCGATAATGCAGAATATTGATGGCCCGGACAGACGATCGTATCCGCATGCATTGAGGCGAGCGTTTGCAGACTCTGATAGAGCTCGCTCGGATTTCCACCGGGAAGGTCGGTGCGGCCACAGCCGTCTAGAAACAAAGTGTCGCCAGCGACCAAGCGTTGCTCAACCAAGAAACACTGGCTACCTGGTGTGTGTCCTGGTGTGTGCACAAAAGTAATCGACACATCTCCAACCAATATTTTGTCGCCGCCATCATGCTCCACGAGTTCATTTTCGGCAAGTCCCGTCGTTCGCGTCACCCATTTGGTTTCTTGGCGATTGACATGGATCGGCACTTGGGTCTGCTCGAGAAGGTCGGCGACACCTTGAATTTTCGTTCCCATCATTGACCCGCCGACGTGATCGGGATGATAATGAGTCGCAAGCACACCTGTAAGTTTCATCTCGTCAGCGGCGATGATTTGCAACAGATCCGAAACGGCGTAGGCCGGGTCGACCACGACACATTCTCGTGACTTACGATCACCAATCAGGTATACAAAGTTGACCATTTGTGCGGCTACTTGATCATTTTGCGCAAAGTCTCTGCCCGACAACAACTGCCTGAAATATAAACGTTCAGTTGCAGTTTCAGTCATCCTGTGATGTTAGCGACCTAGTCTTGGACGATGAACGATCAACGATCAATCCTGCGATATGGGGTCATTGGCGTGGGGATGATGGGTTGTGAACACATCCGTAATTTGCTGGCGATAGAAGATTGTGAAGTTGTTGCATACGCCGACTTGCATGAACCGAGCCGTCAGACTGCCGCGAGTTTGGTCAAGACTGCGAAGAGTTATCTCGATTATCGAGAGATGCTCGTCACCGAGAAACTAGACGTCGTTGTAATCGCCACGCCGAACCACACACATCGGCGTGTTCTCGAGGATGTTCTCAAATCTGGTGTCGATGTCCTGGTCGAAAAGCCTCTATGCATCACGGCTGACGAGTGTCTAGAAGTCATAGCAATTGAGGAGCAAACCCGAAGACCGGGCAGGGTGGTTTGGGTCGGTCTCGAATATCGATTCATGGCACCGACCGCACGATTGATCAGCGAAGTCAAGTCTGGAACCTGTGGCGATCTGAAGATGATCTCGATTCGTGAGCACCGATTTCCGTTTCTAGAAAAAGTCGACAATTGGAATAGGTTTTCTCGAAACACGGGTGGCACGTTGGTCGAAAAATGCTGTCATTTTTTCGACGTAATGAATCTTCTTGCTGATTCAAAACCGGTCAGCGTTTATGCGTCTGGAGCACAAGATGTAAACCATCTGGACGAGATGTATGAGAGCGAACGATCCGATATTTTGGACAACGCATTCGTGATTTTGGATTACGAAAATGGTGTTCGGGCGATGTTGGATCTTTCGATGTTCGCCGAGGGATCAAAAAACGAACAAGAAATCTGCGTAGTTGGAAGCGGCGCCAAAATTGAGGCAATGATCACTGATTCGATCATCCGTATCGGCATGAGAGATGGTGGCAGAAATGGCGTCACTGAAATTGTTGTCCAGCAACCGCAAGGTGTGGTGCCAGGGTTTCATGCCGGTGCGTCATTTCTCGAACACCGCGCAATGCAACGCGCGATTCGCGATCAACAACCCAGCGAAGTCACGCTGCAAGACGGCTTGGTCAGCGTCGCAATCGGTCAGGCAGCCCACATCAGTATCACACAGCATCGGTCGGTGAAGATCGCCGAATTAATCAAATGACAGGCCATTGGCGACTGAATTAGAGAAACGAGTCTAGAATTCGTTGTCGGATTCTGTCAGGTTGATTGGTTTTTGCTTCATGTTGGTCAATTGAATCGGAAAGTTTCAACAAATAGTTGATACCAAAGTAACGCAGAGGTTCAACTTCCCATTTTCGGGATGGTTTATTCACCCAGGCCAGTCGTGTTAATGGATGATTATCGTCGGCGATCAGGTGGGCGAGTGTTCGACCAGCAAGGTTGGTCGCGGCGACACCGTCGCCTATATATCCACCCAATGATGCGAGACCAGTTCGTTTATCAAAATTCACCGACGGTTGCCAGTTTCTGGGCACACCCAGTGGTCCGCCCCAACGGTGGGTTATTTCGAGTTCTTTTGTGACGGGGAAAACCTCATTCATTGACTGAATGATTTTTCCGTGGATCAGTGAATGCGTGTCGTATTCAGCCTTGACGCGCGAGGCATAGTGATACGGCGCACCCCTTCCACCGAAAGCGATGCGTTTATCTTTGGTGATTTGTGCATAAATAATCAAATTTCTTGTGTCGTGATAAGTTTCGCGATTGCTCCAGCCGAGGTCGGCTAACTGATTCGCGTTGAGTGGTGCAGTGGCGATCATGTACGAGTACAACGGTGCAAGAGTTCGTCGATGGCGCTTTATCTGTGAAGTGAATCCCTCGGTGGCTCGAACAATCAGATCTGCCCGACAAGTGAATTCACCTGCTTTAAGTGCACCACTTGTGTACTCGTTGACCGGAGTGTTTTCATATATCTTGACGCCAAGCTTCTCGACGCACTGCGCTAGTCCGAGAACGAGTTTTAGCGGATGAATCACAGCGCAGTGAGGTGTGAACGATGCGGCCTTGAGACCGGTGATATTGATGCGTGACAACTGCTCAGCAGTCGAGATCATGCGAAAGTCTTCATCGCCGAAGCCGTATCCGTGAAGTTCTTCGACCTCGTGTAGCACCCGAGATCGTTGCATATCATTAGTCGCGCCATTGAGGGTGCCACCCCGAAAATAGTCGCAGTCAATCTGCGAACTTTGCAGTACATTTTCAATTTCGTCGAGTGTCGCAAAACTTTGTCTGTACATTTCAAGAGCAGCGTCTCGGCCGTGCAATTTGTCAAGTTCACCAATCGAGTTCGGCAGGAAGCCACTGCACCAACCGCCGTTTCGGCCACTCGCACCAAAGCCGACTTGATTCGCCTCGATAATCACGATTCGTGAATCTGGCAGTAATTTCTTTAGGTAATACGCCGACCAAAGACCGCTATAACCACCGCCGATGATTGCAATATCGCACGACAGATCTTGAAGAAGCGGTTGGCGCTCAATCGCTGGGTGCTGCGTTGATTCGCGCCACAGTGAATTTACTGTTGAAGAGACCAAAGTTTGCGAATCTCTGATTCAGGGTCGTACAAGACTTCGACTTCTTGGTCAATACGCAGCGTCGCTCGGTCTGACGCCTCATATTTTGGCCAGGAAACCAAACCTGTTTTAGCGAACTGAAGCAACTCGGATGTAAAATTGTCCGAAACTTTCTGACGCGCTAAGTCTGTGCCCGCGAATAATTCGACATTCGGTTTGTCGAGGTTATTGAACATAAACGGCAAATCAAGCCCATGGCAGCAGCCGAGTGCACCGTCAAAAATTGGGGTAGGCCATGTAAACCAATACATCCACGTTGTTGCGGCACGTTCGGTGCGCGCGTCGCATAGTTGCCAGGCCGGTGCACGAAAGTTTTGATCTGTTTGCATTGCTGCGATCATCTGCAACGGGGTGTGGCTCTCGCGTAATTGCGAATAGATCGGCCAAGCTTCTGTTGCCTTATCGGCAAGTGCTTTGTCAAAATAATTGTGTGCGACTTCTTCATCGACAGAACTTGCCATCGGATTTAGTACTGCCCAAAGTCGGTTTTCGTCGCGGTTGGTTCCGACGATGAGGGGTATCTGAGAATCAGCCGAAGCACTGTAGACATCTTCAGGCAATGCCGAGCCGCCACAAGTCGGGGTAAATGTAGATATGTAGTTCTCAACATCGACGAACATCTGTGCTGTGGCGTCGATGATTTGTTGTGTCGTTAATGACTTAAGTTCGTCAACCGACGCACACTTTGCGGCACTCAAAAACTTCTGCTTCGCATCGTCGGCTTCGGCTCGTGTGCGTAACTGCCTGAGCGATGGGCTCATAGCCCACGCTTTGGTTATCAAACCCTTTGTTAGTGGCGAGGCAGTAAGTGCGACGACGCTGCTGCCACCCGCAGACTCGCCGAAGATCGTGACGTTATTGGGATCGCCGCCAAAGCTTTCGATGTTGCGATTTACCCAGCGCAGTGCACTTATCTGATCCAAAGTGCCAAAATTATTCTCACCGATGAAACCAAAAGGTCCCAGACGGTAATTAACTGAAACTAGAACTACGTTACCGAGTTGCACAAGGTTCGTGCCGTTGTACCAACTTGTAGCCGCCGTGCCGTTTGTGTAAGCACCACCATGTATCCAAAATAAAACCGGCAATAATTTGGAAGGATTTGTCGGCCCCCAGATGTTCAAATAAAGACACTCTTCGGATGTTGGGAGATCTTTTGTATTTAACATCTCTTCCATGAAACCTGGCACCTGCGGAGACTGCGGACCAAAACTTGTGGCGTCGACGACAGAGTCGTATTTTTTGATGTCGACCGGTTCGCAAAATCTATTCGCCGTTGCGTATTGAATGCCAAGAAATTCGGTCACATGACCGTTGACCTTAGACCCCTGGAACGTGCCGGAAGAGTTTGTTATTGTCATCAGACTTTCAATCTAATCCCGAATGATTACGATGATTTCGTGCCGCAAAACATACTGGGTGAGCTTGTCGCCAATTTCTGGCAGTTTTTCAAGTTCAGAGCTGCAATAAGCCCCGACTCAAAACGGGCCAGAGAGTTTGGCAAATTCGGTACTGGATCAATTATTTTGTTTCCGTTCACCACGATCTTCAACGAGAGATACATTCAAATCGGCGAAAACACGATGATTGGCGAACATGTCGCGCTTTCTGCAGGCATGATGCCTGGACAGGAGTGTCTGACGAACCCAGTCGTGCGAATTGGGGACCGATGTCTAATCGGTCGTGGATCTGGAATAGTCGGTCATCTCTCAATTGACATCGGTAACGATGTTTGGACTGGCCATCATGTTTATGTCACTGATCAAAGTCATGGCTATGAAGATGTGACGATTCCTATATCTCTTCAGACGCAACCAGAAAAGTCTGTTTCAATCGGGGATGGGTCTTGGCTTGGACATGGTGTGGTTGTGTTACCGGGCTCACAAATTGGCAAGAATGTGGCCGTGGGTGCGAACTCAGTTGTTACTGGTGAACTGCCCGACTACTGCGTTGCTGTTGGTTCGCCCGCAAGAGTGATTCGGCAGTACTCGCCGGACTCAGGCTGGTCAGCCCGAAAACATTTTTAAATCGACAAATCAATCGGTGGTTTGCAAAACGACATTTCATTGTCTGCGGCGAATGTCGCAATTTTTTCGCTGATCGGCAGGCCATCTAGCGGCGTTTCTGCGAACTGTTTATTGACGCCAATTCGCAAGTCATTTGCGAAATCTCGTCGATCAGCAATGTAAATCTCATAGTCGTCGAGCCAAAGACCAACTATCTCGTTGCCTTTTGGATCTTTCGGCAATGAAGCGCGAAACTCGACGACAAAACGCTCGATCGTATCTGTTGCGATGTCAATCAAATCTGCTCGCTCTTTGAGTATGTCGATTCCCAGTTGGTTAACAATTCGATAATCAGAGAGTTGTGTGCGTTCTTCTCTGGCGACTAAGCAACGTGCCTGCGCGGTAGCGGCCCAATCTCGATCACCGAACTTGTTAATCGAATCTTTTGAAGCAAAGAAAAGTGCATAGACCCACATCACGACAATTAGTGCGACGGTTGTTGCGAGGAAGGTTCGCAGAATATATTTCACCGTCACAACGATAGGTGATGCGAGCAAATGGTAGAACTAGATAGTGAAATTAGTTGATGAAACCGCTGTGACGCCAGACTCAGCGAAGATCGACGCTAGAGGGCGACTCACGGAGGCTGCCAACCTCGTCAACAAAATAGTCAGATATCACCCTCGACTTTTCATCACCGCCGTGTCTGGAGCGGCGATCTTTGCCATCTGTACTGTTGCATCATCGATCGGGTTGCGCTGGATGATTGACCGTGTAATTCTTGTCCGTTTTGAACAGGGTGAACTGGATACAACTGCATTAATCGCTGGCTCGGTGATCGTGATTGGAATCGGATTACTTCGTGCGTTCGGTGTCGTGATCCGACGTAGCTTCGCAGGAAAAACCGAGTGGCGAACGGCAGAAACTCTGACCGACAAGGTGCTGGATCATGTCGTGGCGCAACCAGTCAAGTGGCACCGGGCACGAATGACCGGTGATGTTGTTGCACGTTGCGGCGTTGATGCCGATGCAACCGTTGCAATTCTTGCACCCTTGCCGTATTCGTCCTCAGTGCTGGTGATGATGGTTGTTTCGGCCAGCTGGATGCTTTATGTGGACGTGCCGTTGGGGATAATCGCAGTCCTTGTTTTTCCGATTTTGCTGGCACTTAACATCGGCTATCAGCGTCGGATAGATCGATTTTATAACCTGGCACAACGAGAACTAGGTGCGTTGTCAGAAGCGGTTCATGAAAGCTTCGACGGCGTCATGGTTGTCAAATCTTTCGGCGCCGAAGATCGCGAAACTGCGCGACTGGCGCGCATCACTGCACGATTGCGTGACGCACGAATTGATGCGGTCGGGGTTCGCTCTGCTTTCGAGGCGATGCTCGATGCGATCCCGACTCTGATCAATATCTCGCTCATTGTTCTCGGCGCCTATCGGGTGCGGTCTGGACAAATGAGTGTTGGCGAATTGTCAAGTTTTATTTATCTGTTCACCCTTTTGATGTTTCCGCTAAGAATTATTGGCTATTTATTTTCCGAGATACCACACTCGGTGGCGGGCTGGCGTCGCATATGTGAATTATTGAATGAGCCGATTATGGAGGATCCTGCCAAAAAATTGAAATCTGCTGCGAATGGAGTGGGTGTTGAAATTTCAAATTTGACCTATGGGCACACACAGGGTGCTGGTCTGCTGCGAAATTTCTCAATGAAAATTGATGCAGGGCGAACGGTTGCGATAGTTGGCGCGACCGGCTGTGGCAAAACGACGCTGTTGCATCTGATCGCCGGACTTATTGAACCTGATTCCGGCGTGATTTCTGTGCAAGAAGGTGGCGCTGCACTAGTTTTTCAAGAGGCTTTTTTGTTCGCCGACACTCTGCGGTACAACATCGATCTCGGCGCAGACCTTTCGACAGCGAAAATTGAAGCGGCCATTGATGTCGCGCAATGTCGAGAGTTCATCGAAGATCTTGAACTAGGGCTTGACACTTCGATGGGAGAGCGCGGCACAAGTTTGAGTGGCGGCCAAAGACAGCGAATTGCTCTGGCGCGTGCGATTGCCCACGCAAGACCCGTTTTGCTGCTTGACGACACCACATCGGCACTCGACCCGACTACAGAAGCCCAAGTTGTAGATAATTTGCGAAAGTTCGCAGTCGAGCAGACAGTGTTGATAGTCGCGTCGAGACCGTCGACCATCGCTTTGGCAGACGAAGTTCTGTTCATCGCCGACGGACAAATATCTGACCGCGGCACGCACGAATCTTTATTGATACAGAGCGTGAAGTATCGCGGGTTGATTCAGGCGTTCGAACATGATCGCGAGGTCGAATAGTGGTTGCCTCATTATGAACGAACCAATCGGTCGATTCACCACGGCAAAGACGCTCAATCGCGGATTCAGTGTCGCGCCTGCACTGTCAAAGGGCATTGGCGTTACTTTTATTCTGGCGGTCATCGGTTCATTGGCTCGCGTAGTCGTACCGATTTTGATTCAGCAGACAATTGATAAAGGTCTTCAGCCTGAGGACATACGAATCGGGTTCATAATTCAGATGGCCTCAATTGCAGCAGTTTCGGTAATCGTCGCTTCACTGGCACTTCGCCAGGCTGTCTACCGCTTGGGTATCGGAGCAGAAAACGGTCTGTACACGATGCGAGTGAAATTGTTCGAACATATTCATCGGCTTAGTCTTGCCGACCATAACGGCGAACGTCGAGGTGCGCTTGTGTCGCGCGTAACGAGCGACATTGAAACTTTGACGATGTTTTTTTCTTGGGGAGCCCTCGTTTGGCTTTTGGATGGATCATTGATGTTTGTCGTGGCTTGTGTGATGTTGTCTTACGATTGGATGTTGGCGCTCGTAGCGTTTGCAGTTTCTGCGCCACTATTTATAGTCTTGCAAAATTTACAGCGCCGTCTCGTCTTGGCCTACAAAATAGCCCGCGAAAGCAACGCAGAACTTTTGGGCACCGTCAGTGAATTGATTTCGGGCACTGAGACTTTGCGCGCCTATCAGGCCCATCAGCCCATTGTCCTGAAAAGTAAGCGAGCAGTACGCAAAAGGGCGGATGCCCAAATTCGTGCAGGGGTTATTGGTGCATTTTTATTTCCGTCTGGAGAAGTCTTTGCAGTTTTCACAATCGTGGCGATTGTTTGTGTAGGTGTTTTTCGCGGGGTAGATAGTGGACTAACAGCTGGATCGATGGTTGGCTTTTTGTTTTTGACGTATCGCTTTCTTGAACCAATCGCGGAATTCACCGAAGTTGTTGATCAAACCCAGACCGCGGTCGCTGGTCTTCGCAGAGTATTAGGAATTTTGGATATGCCGATCGGTCCGCCGCCAACGAAGAGTCCGATTTCTTTGCCGAAAGAACCATTGGGCATAGATCTTCACGACGTGAGTTTCTCCTACAGTTCGCGCTTGGACGTGCAAGATGACGACATGCCAGTGTTGCGAAACATAAGTTTGTCGATTCCGCCGAGACAGCACATTGCACTTGTAGGCGCATCAGGTTCGGGGAAAACCACCTTGGCACGACTGATCGCCAGATTGGCAGACCCAACTTTGGGGTCGATATCGCTCGGTGGTGTGAATCTCAAGCGTGTTGCCAACGATGAGTTGCGTCGTCGCCTCGTGGTCGTGCCCCAGGAGCCTTTCTTGTTCGCCGACACGATCGCGCAAAATTTGCTTTTTGCCTCGCCCGATGCGACGAATGAAGATCTGAATGTGGTGATCTCTCAACTAGAACTCGAGGATTGGGTCGGTTCTCTTAATATGGGTTTACAAACAATGGTTGGGCAACGCGGTGCTTTTCTTTCTGCAGGCGAGAGGCAATTGGTGGCCTTGGCGCGGGCTGCCTTGTCTAATCCTGATGTGCTTATTTTGGACGAAGCTACTTCGGCCGTCGACCCGATCGCCGAGGTGAGATTGGCAAAGGCGCTGCGAGCATTATCAGAGGGTCGCACCACGATCTCAATTGCCCATCGATTATCTACCGCGGCTCGTGCAGATCGAGTGATCGTGCTTGAGCACGGAATAATTAGCGAAGACGGCAGCCACCTCGACTTGCTCGCAAATAATCGTGAATATGCGAAGATTTATGCTCAGTGGCTGACGGCAACTTCTGCGAACTAATAACGTCTCAGCAATGAAAACATCACTGGTGCCACGAAGAGCATTGAGTTTTGTAATCGGACTTGCATCCATCAGTTTGGTTGGTTGCGCCACCAATGCCGAGCGAGACGCCCTGTGTGCGCAGTCTGATCGTTGGAATAGTGCCAGCACGCAAGTTTCACTCGTGTTGGACGAGATTGGCAAATTTCAGCCCGAGCGGTTGCAAGAAGTCTTTGAAGAGGTGGTTCGAACCTTAATTTTAATCAATGAGACTGCCTCTCGAGATTTGCGCGTAGATACCGAAGTTTTACTTAACACATTTGGGGCACTATCCGACGCGCTTTCCGAGATCAGTTGGGAAGGGGATCTTGCGCAAAAAGACTCTGCGGTAATCAGTGCTGGTGTGAGACTTGCAAGTTCGGAAGTCCAACAAGCACAGGCGAACCTTGCCACGTACATTGTTGAGAATTGCGACCTGGAGATAAATAGTCCGGTCAATAAGTTTCCCAATGTCGGTACGACGCTTCCAGACCCGATAATTCAAGACGAAACCGTCGAATTGCCTCCAGTTGGTTACGACAACGATGAAAGCGTTGTGAGGGCATTTGGCTTCGTAGTCGTCGAGAGATTCGGTGTGGCGATCACGAACGAGCAGGCTAGTTGTGTCGGTATAGCTTTGATCGCGGCAAACTCAAACGGTTCAAAAAACTTAGACGAAACATATTGGCAGATGCTTCAACTAATATTTGATTCTTGCGATGTAAAGATTGACGTCGCCAAGTCGCTCGAAGACGAATAACTATCTGTTATTGCTAGAGTTGGGCGAAATGGAATTATTTTTATGTAGACATGCCCAGCCACAGTGGGTCAAAGACGACCTGTGCGTCGACAATCCACCACTCACCGAGTTGGGTCGACGACAGGCGAGTCTGCTTGGAAGGCGTTTATCACGAGAGCGGTTCGATCATATTTATGTGTCGCCCTTGCTCAGAACTAGACAGACCGCCGAGCCGGTACTCTCGGCACTCAATCGAGACGAGATTATTGCACCATGGCTTGAAGAAATCCGTAGTCCGGTTTGGCAGGGTTCACCGGCCGAGCGAGCCAGAAAAGCCTACAAAGAGGAACGTTCAAGATCGGCACGTGAACAGTGGAACGGACTTGAAGGCGGTGAATCGATGAAAGATTTCGTGGCAAGAATTCACAGTGGTGCAGAGAAATTTCTCAGTGAGCACGGCGTGTTTCGAATCGAACACGAACTGCCGATTTGGCACATCGAAAACGCAGGTGAACGAATCGCATGCATTGCCCACGCAGGAACCAACAGCACAGTGATTTGCCACCTGCTCGGTCTAACACCAACTCCGTGGGAGTGGGAAAGATTCGTCTTGGGTCACGCTTCAATCACGGTGCTTGAGGCATTCAAAATTGGTGATGGTTACACATTCGCCCTTTCACCATTGTCTGATCTCGAGCACATCCCGAAAGAAGACAGAACTTTCTAAATCGCGATCGAAATAAATAGTGGTGGAGGATCTCACCTCTCCACCACTATTAATCGAGCAGATGTTTACGGTTGTGGGAGCACTTCCGTAACATGACATGCATCGACAGCTTTGATTATTGGGTAGGGGTTAACTGCCTCGCCACCGCCTGGGTGAACTTCGAAGTGAAGATGTGAGCCTCCAGCATTACCAGTTGAACCCATGTATCCGATTATCTGACCTGCACGCACTGGCGTACCGACCGTAATGCCAGACGCGAAAGAGTCAAGGTGTGCATAGAAAAAGTAAGTTCCATCGGCAGCCGTCAAGCGCAGCGCATTGCCGCTCAACTTTGACTCTGGACCGTACATCTTGGTGATCGTGCCATCAACGACCGCGTAGAGGGCAAGACCCTTTGGTCCGATGATGTCGACACCGATATGCAGACGACCACCTGAACGAGACTCATGCCAGCTATCTACGAATGTACAGCGACCCTGCGACGGAAATGCGCTGATTTGTGTGATGCCTAGCGTCGCCAAATCAGGAAGAACGCCAAGTGCGATCGCCGTTGGCAAATCAACCGCGCCGGTTGCGTTCAGACCACGCGATGTTTGAAAGTTCGTCAATGAGACTGTCGTTGCAACACCGAATATTCCGTCGGCGCCACCTTTGACTTCGATCGAGTTAGCAATCAATTTCTGTTGCACGAGACGAACTGCATCGCTTCGTTGACCACGCGATGGCAATGTATCTAAAGTCAACATTCCCTCGATAGGTGCAACGGCAACTGCAGCGACACTTGGCGTTGGTGCGACGACAACTGGAACTTGAACAGCTTTCGTAGTTTTTTCTGGGGCAACTGTGACAGCTGGTACCGCCGCCGCTTTTATCTTCTTGGCTACCGGCTGGTCTGGGGCGATTAGTCCAAGAAATTTAGCAGTGCGTTCGTCCAAACGACCCGTCGCCTTGAAACCGACAACTTTTTGAAAACTCTTCAAAGTTGCTTGAGTATTTGTCGAGAACACACCATCGGCACCACCTTTGAGGGTGAATCCGCGGGCGACGAGTGCTTCTTGCATTCGAACGACCGTTGCACCCGAATCACCAGGTACTGGCAAGACTGTTGCTGTTGCATTGGCCGCTGGCACAACCAACCCGAGGCTGAGAATTGCGCCTGCGACTGTAGAAATAATGAATTTGGCTTTTGTTGACATTTCTGCTCCCTTGTGAGATCCGATTAAGGGATCGGCACCAGGGGTCAGAACTTGAGGATTTTCTCACTTAAAATTGTCAAATGACCACTCTGAGTGGTATATTTAGATGATCGGACGCGAAATGGCTATTTGGTGCTAAAGACCACTACTAAAAGTGAGCTGTTCCTACGAAAATTCGAGAATTTCAGCCAATTTCGGGCGTATTGACCAGGACTTTACAATTTCTCTGAAGCGGGACAGGTCTTCAAGGTCTGGCGTCGCCTGGGTCAACGTTGCTCGAATCAGAAGGTTGCGGGGGGTGTGTTCATCGCCGATGAATTCGATGATTTCGCACCTGTATCCGTGCAGTCGCAGGATTTGAGCCCTTAAGGCGTCGGTCAAAATGTCGCCAAGACGCTCTTTAAGGATTCCGTGTTTCGTGACGATTGTCCAGGGTGCAGGAATATCTTCTAATTGAGTCTGCAGATCGTGATGGCAACAGGGGGACACGAGCAGCATTTTGGCGTGATTTCGAATCGACCAAGCTAGGGCATCGTCTGTTGCCGTGTCGCAGGCGTGTAGCGCAATTGCTAAATCAGCGTTGTCGAGTTCTGAGTCGGCAATTTTTTCGGCGCGAAATTCGATCGAATTGGCAATGTCAAGGTCAATGGCGATAGCAGTATTGCGACGACGACTATCTTCACGCTGATCTATGCCGATGATCTGATTGGGGAAATTTTGCTCCATCAAATAGTTGTGCACCGCAAAAGTCAAATATGCATTGCCGCATCCGTGATCGACAATACGCAGAGGAGTCTCGGGCGACGGTTGGTGAATTCGGCCGGCAGAAATTTCGCTTTTAAGAGTCGGCATAAGGATTCGCAGGAACTCTTCAATCTGCAAGTATTTGTCATTCATCGAGGGCTTAATACGACCTGTGTTGTCAGAAACGCCGACCTTCTTCAAGAATTCACTGTTGGGATCTATAAGTCTCGATTTTTGTCGATCATGCGCGGTGTTTTGAACCAATTCTCGGACTGAGGTATGGATCTGGGGTTCACCTTTCTTTGTAAATCTGATCGTGATAGTCAGGTCTGTTGCCTCAATCAAACAGTTGGCGAATCCGGATGACAAAGTCTCACGAGTGGCGAACTTTCCGAACTCCAAATTGGCAGTCTTAGATTTGGCTCCGACAAGGCTCGTCGTTTGTAGCAGAACTTCGTCACGCAATTTTATGGGTCGTAATTCAATCTTTTCGAATTCAGGTTGCATGTTTCGTCTGCGACCCGAAAAAATCGCTCGAACCAAACGATTCGGATCATCAATAATCTCGACAACGCTATTTATTTGCGATTCAGAATTTTCTTTCATCGTCATGGAACTACGGTTTGGTTCGTTGACGGTTTGCACAACGCCAACCAGTTGAGGTGCGACGATAAGTGTCGACACCGCGGAGAATCTCGGTTGACTGCTTTCCCGCTAGTGAAGTTGCGCGACATTCAATCGTAAAATTTCCATGGGCAGTTCCGTTACCCTCGTCGGCGTAAAACGCCATGACTAGGGGAACCTCAATTGTGATCGCGTTGGATTCGAATTGTTTTGAAAACAGTTCTGAGATTTGCGAAACCGTGTTGGCGATGATTTGACTATTCAGACTGATTATTGCATCGTCACTGAAGTACTCGATTGTTTTTACCAAGTCATTTCGGCTTAGAGAGTCGGCATATTTGTTGAAAAGCTGGCGTAGGTCAAATTCGGTCGCTAGTGACGCTGGGGATGGTCCGTCATCCTCAAGTTTTCGACCGTTGCTGCTGTTTGATTTCGTGTTCTTACGAGTGTCGCGTATGTCGTCTGGCGAAAGACCCGTCTCTGCAGCCGCCAGTTGTCGCATCAACCGAATGAATTCCTTGCGTTTAAGCACGCCTTCGTGAGCCGCATATTGCACGGCGAGACCATCTATCAGTCCAGATATACGGGTTGCCGACTCGCGGGGGTGAACGCAATGAAATTCGCCTGATTCGTTGCCTGCCCGTAGGGTTTTCTCGAACACGGCGATTGACTGGGCGTCTAATTCTTGGCTTATGGGCCTCATCTTCGGATTGCGCAAAGCCTCGCCCCAGGCGTCGATCCAGATCATCCATTCGACATCGTCACTACCTTCGGGCACGTAGCTTTCGATCAACCGCCAGAGTTTGGCAACGTTAGTCGGCGCCGAATCGATGTCTCGCTGCATATCCAGTAGGTCTTTATGTGCGTAATGCTCGAACGCCGCTGCTAAAAGTTCCTCTTTTGAAGCAAAGTGATAATGAATTAAACTGTTAGACACACTCAGTTTTTTTGCCACGTCAGCCACTCGTGTACCCGCGAAACCGCGCTCAATTACGACATCGCAGGTAGCCTCAAGAATCTCGATGCGACGCTTCTCAACAGTTTCTTTTTTCACTACCTGCGCACGATACTCACACTTGGGTCGTCTAGCCACATCGTTCAGCCCGGCATCTTTGAATGGTGGATTATGAGAGTTACACACAAGGGTTATTTGATATCAACCCAAGTTGCGTTCATTGCCCTCTACACAATCATCGTCACGGGGTCGTTGGTTCGTTTGACGGGGTCTGGCTTGGGGTGCGCCGATTGGCCACGATGCAGCGAAAGTAAATTTATCGACGTCTCGTCGGCTCACGCAGCGATAGAGCAATTGAATCGATTGTTTACCGGGGTGGTAGCGGCGGCAGTGATTTCGTGTGTTTTACTGTCTCTAAAACTCACGCCTCGCAGACGGGATCTGATCGCCTTGTCGATCGTGCTTGTCGTCGGGGTTTTGACGCAAGTGGTCATCGGCGCAATCGTTGTTTGGACGGGATTGAATCCGTATTCGAACATCGCACACTTCATAGTCTCGATCTTCTTAATGAGCGTCGCCTACATGTTGGTGCAGCATGCAAAAATTTTCAGACTGACAGACGATGTGGTGCCACGTGGCGAGCCGATCCTGAAAGATGGTCTACTCACCAAGATTGTGAGACTTCTTCTCGTTACTACTGGCGCTGCTGTATTAACGGGGACACTCGTCACTGGCTCGGGGCCACACGCTGGTGACGAGAATGCTGTGCGACTTGGCTTTGTTATGACGACAATTGTCCGCACGCATAGTGCATTTGTTTGGCTGACTTTAGCGACGACACTGGCTTTAGTCTTTTTGGCGAGAAAAACGCCCAACGCTCGCGTCCTTTTTAGCAAGTCACTAAAGCGGTTTTCAGCAGTTTTGGTTTTTCAAGGCGCAATTGGATATCTGCAATATTTTCTCGGGGTCCCCATTGGGCTGGTGGCAGTACACGTCGCAACATCGGTGGCAGTGTGGCTATGCGCAGTTGATGTTTATTGGAATTCGAGACTTTCGGTCTCACCCAATAATGTGCTTGACTAATAGACAGCATGTTGGGGAATAAGCAGTCGCAAAAGTTGTTTGCGATGAAATTCTGCCTTTTTTTGTTTTGCGGATTTGGCTTAGTCGTCGGTTACGCGGGTTCGGCAGTTAGTGCAGCAGCCGACGATTATTCGATAATTGCGAGTGTTCAAAATCAGACATTGATAAACGGTGTAACAAGTCGAGTGCCAGTGGCGGGTGTGTCGGTGACCGTGACCAAGGCCGATGGCACGATCGTCGGTTCTGCGGTCACCGATGACAAGGGTTCGTGCACAATTGCTGTGCCAAGTAGGGATGATTATTCGATTTCAATTGACCAGTCGTCACTTCCAGACGGTTTGATTTTGATTGATGCTGAAAAAGCACAAGTTTCGATTCCGAAGGATCTTTTCACTACAAACACGAAGCGAGTCACTTTCTTCACGGGTGAAGGTGCGGCCATTGGGGCCTCGGAAACCGAACGCATTTTGCAACGACTGGCAGATGGTATTCGACTTGGAATCATCATTGCGATGTGTTCGGTTGGCTTGTCGCTCGTGTTCGGTACGACTGGTTTGACAAATTTTGCACACGGCGAGATGGTCACTTTTGGTGGGTTAATGGCATTTTATTTCAATGTGATTCTCGAAATACCCATCTTGATTTCTGGCCCGGTGGTTATCTTCTTGGGGGGTCTATTTGGTTTGTTATTTAATTGGGGCATCTTTGCGCGCTTGACGAAGCGGGGCATTGGCTTGATCTCACAACTTGTTGTAACCGTCGGGTTATCAATCATGTTGCGCAACATTTACTTGTTCCAATTTGGTGGACGAACGAAACAACTCTCTAGCTATTCAAAACAGGTGAATATCGAAATCGGTCCGATCGGCATAACGCCGCGAGATTTAACCACGGCGATACTTGGTGTGATCATCTTGGTGAGCGTCGCGCTCTTCTTGCAGCGTTCTCGACTCGGCAAGGCGATTCGAGCCGTCAGCGACAATGTGCAACTTGCTTCAGCAACCGGTATCGACACACGAAAGGTAATCAAAGTTGTGTGGTTCGCCGGCGGTGCTCTCGCAGCCACAGGCGGAATTTTCAGGGGGCTTGACGAGCAAGTCAGTTTCTCGATGGGTTCAGATCTTTTATTCTTGATGTTCGCCGGCATTACTTTAGGTGGCCTGGGTTCGGCGTTCGGTGCACTTATCGGTGGCTTCTTCATCGGAATTTTCGTCGAGATGTCGTCGTTGTTTGTGCCAAGTGAGTTGAAGGTGGCGCCTGCGTTGTTTATCTTGATTGTTGTTTTGATCGTTCGGCCGCAAGGAATTTTGGGCAAGAGTCAGAGA
>CAMBWL010000005.1 GCA_945871625.1 Bifidobacterium breve | reverse complement strand
CGCGCTGCACCATTCGTGCGCCACGCTCGACGAATGCCGAAAGATAATTGTCATCGTCGCAGATACTCGTGTTGAATGCGTGACCTTCAATGTTTGCCTCGTCGACTACGTACATGCCGAGTTCATCGCAGAGTTGATAAAAAGCGCTGTTATTCGGGTAATGCGAACATCGAATCGCCGTGATGTTATGGCTGCGCATAACGACTAAATCGCGGCGCGTATCCTCAATCGAAACCGTGCTACCAGTATCAGGGTGGTGATCATGACGGTTGACGCCGAAAATCCAAACTGGCTGGCCGTTGACTAATAGTTTGCGATCTTTCACTTCGACTCGACGAAACCCAATTTTTGTTCGCACGGTTTCGATCACTTCGCCCGAGGCTGTGACCAATTCGGTTTCAACTTGATACAAGTTTGGTGCTTCGGCTGACCAAGCCGCACAGTTTTTAACTGTCCAGCTAAAACTCGTCTTGTGACCCACAAACAAATACGGTTGCGTAGCAACATGTGGCACAGTCTTTGACTGTGTCTGACCAACTAATTTTCCACTTGGTGAGAACAAACTCGTCCTTAATGTGAAGCCAGTTTGCTTTTCACCCAGAAATCTCACTTCTGTCGTCGTCGTCAGATTGCCGAGTTTTTTCTTGTTATCAAAATCTGTCTCGCAAACAACATCGGCAATGCAAACTTCATCACGTGATTCAATGTGAACGCTGCGATGCAAACCAGCCATCCACCACTGGTCTTGATCTTCGATATAGCTCATCGCGCTGTATCGCATCACGACGATTGCCAAAATATTTTCGCCCGTCACGAGAAATTTGCTGATGTCATATTCGCTGGGCAAACGACTATCGGTGCCGTAGCCAACGAATTCGCCGTTGATGAATACTGCGTGCACACTCTCGGCGCCGCCCACACTGAGCACGGTTTGTGATTCACGCCAATCAGTTGGCACCGCAAGCCTGCGACGAAAAACCCCCGTGGCGATTCGCTCTGGCAAATCTGGTGGTGCACCACTAAACGGCATCTGAACATTCGTGTAGTGCGGAAAATCACCCGTATCTTGCATCGTCCAGTTTCCGGGTACGACCACTGTCTTGTCTTGTTGTAAATCTTTCAACACAACCACATCGACATCATCTGGGTGTGAAAACAGATTGAACGACCATTCACCGTCAAGCGATTGTCGCTTTTCGCGCGTGATCGTCGAATGCATCGGCAAACGATTGATTTGATTTATTCGTGGGTCGGCCCACGGGCGCAAGTTACCGATTGTTGGCAGCATCGCAAAAGTCGCCCATGGCTCAAAAGATACACTGCTTAATCTGTGCGACAAGATCCGTGGCTGAACACAATGGTGCACATTGTCGAGTCGCGACAGAGTCGCCCAAATTTGCCAAGTGATAAGTGTCCATTTTGCGTGGGGGGCCTAGAAGCACCGCAGCCATACAAAATAAAATCGTTGGTTAATCGTTGGCCCGCATTGTCGGACGATCGTTGCGAAGTCGTGCTTTACACGAGCGAGCACAACTCTTCGCTGGCCGATTTATCAGTTGAAGATATTACAGAGCTCGTCGACTTGTGGGCTTCACGTACCGTCGCCCTAATGAGTCGCCAAGATGTACAAAGTGTCCTAATTTTTGAAAATCGCGGTCGCGAAGTTGGTGCCACAATTGATCACCCACATGGTCAGATTTATGCATTCGATCATGTACCGCAACGCACTGCGCAACGACTCAAAAATAAATGGAATCCAGATTCAGATCAGCAAAGACGGTTCGTCGAACACGACGGCTGGACCGCTTGGGTGATTTCGGCGCCGATTTATCCCGTATCGATTGAAATCGCACCGCCAAATCAAATCGAGAATCTCTCGGCGTTAAGTTCGAAAGAGCGCACATCATTTGCGATAATTCTCAAAGACGTGCTTCAACGACTTGATCGGCTCTTTGAAAGCAAGACGCCATACATGATGTGGATAAACCAAGATGCAAAAAACTATTCAGATACATGGCTGAATGTCGAAATCATTTCACCTTGGCGTGACAAAGATGTATCTCGCTATATCGCCGCAGCCGAAGTTGCAACCGGTGAATTTTTTAATCCGGTAAATCCAGAAGATCTTGCTAAGCGGCTTCGCTCCTTGACTTCGTAGAGGCTCTCTTGGCAACCGCCAAGTAGACGACAGCACAAGAAAATACCGCTATCGAAGTCCATTGGTTCAAGCGCAACCCTGCAATATTTTTTGCCTCGTCAATGCGCAAAGACTCGACGAAAAATCGCAAAAATGTGTACCCTGCGACATACATCGCGAACAGATCTCCGTCTCTGAATTTCCGACGCTTCTCAGCCTTGATCAGTGCGACACAAATAAACAGACAGCCCAGCGACTCATATAAAAAGGTCGGATGAAAAGTGGTGCCGACTTCAAACCCAGCCGCCTGTGCCTTGCCTGGCGAAACTTGTAATGCCCACAATAAATTCGTGGGTTTACCAAAAAGTTCCTGGTTGAACCAGTTTCCCCATCGTCCAATCGACTGAGCAAGTGCCAATGCCGGTGCAACACAAGTTAGGCCCGCCGCAATCGGAATGTTCTTGCTTTTCAACATCAGAGCACCGGCAACAACACCTACCGCAATTCCTCCCCAAATGCCAAGGCCACCTTCCCAAATTTTCACGACATCAAATCGGCGACCATCAAAACGCCCCCAATCGGTGATCACGTGATAGGCACGCGCCCCAACAATGCCGACTGGCACGGCGATCATCGCGATTGATCCTGCATCTTCAGGTTTGCCGAGCTGTCTTTGCATCAGACGTTTTTTAAACAACCAAACTGCGGCGACCACGCCAAGTGCGATCATTAATCCATAGGCGTTGAATCGCAATGGGCCAATCTCAAGCGAACCCGCAGATGGGCTTGGCAAACTCGCAAACATCAAGTTCAGACTAGTTCTCAGTGACGAACTGGCGAACGGTTGTCTATCTGCGCTTTTTGCTGGTCTACTTAATGTGTGTCCACCGCCAAACGCCAGGTCGATTCAGCGGCGATTAGTGCGTTGGCGCCCGTCGCCGCTTTGATACCTATCTGGCTGATAGCAATCGTAATTTTTTGGTTACCGTTCTGGCAATTCACCGATGTTTCGTATCCGCTTTTCGCATTCGCCTCTCTCGCGCTCGGCATCGTGCTGTTCTCTAAATCTGTTCAACGAATTTTTCTTGCGCGACTGCTCAGTGCACGCAAGCCGACACCCTTAGAGGCGGCGACTCTTCACAAGTCGTGGCGCAAAGTTGCCCAAGCAAATCACATCAGCACCGAGAGTTTCGTGCTTGCGGTTGTTGACAGTCAAGACATCAATGCTTTCGCCTCTGGTGGTCACCTTGTGGTGGTCTCGTCTTATGCGATTAATGAACTCGACGAACGCGAACTCTCCGGCGTTTTGGCCCACGAACTTAGTCACCACCTCGGCTCACACACGGTTGCATTAACGATTGCGCAATGGTTGAGTTTGCCGATTTTGTTGCTCGCACGAATGGGTTTCATCTTGCAACGGCTCGCTGAAGCAATATCGAATACATTTAGTTCAAAACTCACGGCATTAAAGTTTTTTGGTTTGCTGATCTCTGCAGCGCTGACGGTCACCTCCTCACTTTTTGTGGCAGGTCTGGTGGTGGCGCAAGCGCTGAGCAGTGCCGTTGGACATGGATCCGAATTTCAGGCTGATCAACGCGCGGTACACATGGGTTTCGGCAATGAACTTCTCACGGCGCTCAAACGCGTCAACGACGAATCTGAACTTGGTGATCGCCAGTCAACTAACAGCCTTGTGGTTGCTTCGCACCCGCCGGCACGCGAGAGAATTGCCCAACTTCAAGTTTTACTGCGCACCGAAGACCCATTTCGATGAAATTGAATCTTGCAATGTTCAAGAATTCGGCGCGCGCGCGAAAAATCGGTGTCCTGGTGTGCGGTTTACTCGTTGGCTTCAGTTTGCCTCCCTGGGGATGGTGGCCTTTAGCGATCATCGGAACCGCAATATTTTTCGCACTTTGCAATCTGGCACTCGGCCGACTTGAACTTTTCGTGCTCGGCACGGTGTTTGCGATCGCCTGGCTCAGCCTTGGCATGATGTGGATGTGGTGGCTCACGGCTCCCGGATACATCATCGCAGTCTTGATTTTTTCTCTGTTTCACGGCGTCGCCTCGGTTGCCGCTGGCAAATTTGGCAACACTCCAGTCACGCGCCCGATTTGTCATTGTTTGGCAGAGGTACTGCGTTTCTCACTTCCATTTGGTGGGGTTCCACTCGCCACGCTTCCGATTGCGATTTCACAAACCGCGATTGCTGATGTCGTCTCTGTTGGTGGCCCAATCTTGGCGACCTGGTTTGTCCTGCAACTTGGCGCCATCTTCGCTGCATATTTCAACCGCCGTGAATCGCGTGCGAAAGTGTTTCAACTCGCAATCGCTTTAGTCGTGCTGCAAACCTTTGCGCTCACAATCTCAACATCAAAACCAACCGGCGAAACTCTGCGCATCGCCTTGGTCCAGGGTGGCGGCCCACAAGGTGTTCTTGCAATCAATGCTTCGGCGCGTGACGCCTTCGACCGCCACTTGAAAGTAACGCAAACTCTGCTACGAACCGACAATTTGGATGCTGTGCTCTGGCCCGAAAACGTAATCGACGTGGCCGAATTCAAGACAAGCAAAGAATTCACCGAAATAGTTGCCGAAGCGGTGCGACTCGACACCGAACTCATAGTTGGCATCACCGAAGATGCTGGTTCAAATAAATTCACCAATGCCCAGGTAGTCGTGAAACCAACCGGTGAAATCACCTCTCGTTATGACAAAGTGCGCCGCGTTCCGTTTGGCGAATATGTGCCGAGCGGTTTGCGCGGTTTTCTCGGCGCAATCGGCGCTCCAATGAATCGCATTCCGAATGATGCGGTGGCTGGTGAAGATCCGGCGGTCCTTGACCTAAAAGACACCAAAGTTGCTGTCGTAATTTCGTGGGAGGCGTTTTTTTCAGGACGAGCCAACAGTGGCGTTGAAGCAGGCGGCGAAGTTTTGCTTAACCCAACCAACGGTTCGAGTTATACGGGCACAATTTTGCAATCGCAGCAACTTGCCACGAATTCACTGCGCGCCCGCGAAACAAGTCGATGGACGCTGCAAGCAGCAACAACCGGGTTCAGCGCCGTGATTTCACCTCAAGGAGAAATAATCGATCGCCTTGGCATTGGCACCGCACAAACTTTGATCGTCGATGTGCCATTACGTTCAGGCAGGACGCTCTATTCTCGATCGGGCGACGCACCATTTATCCTCGCATTACTGATAGCACTGGTCTTAATTGGTTTGGCTAAGAGACAAAAACTCTCCCCACGATGACCCGACAACCAATCATTCTTACGGGTGAAAATATTCGATGCGCAATCGATCCACAAAATGGTGGACGCGTTTCATCACTAACTGCTCACGGCCGAGAACTCTTGGTCACGCAAAGCAGCGAGACAAATCTTCAGCAGTGGGGCTTGTACCCGATGGCGCCCTATGCGGGTCGGGTGCGCAACGGCAAGTTCAACTTCAACTCACAAAATCATCAACTCGAGATGAACCTACCGCCACATGCAATTCATGGCACGGTGTTTGATCGTCCTTTCAGGGTCGTTGAATCTTCACCGACAAGCGTGACAATGCAAATTGACCTCGGCCCGCAATTCAATTTTTACGGTGAGGTAATTCAGATGATCACGGTTGAAGACAACGCGGTTAACTTCCAACTTGAACTTTCGACGTCAAATGAAAAAATGCCGGGTCAAGTTGGCTGGCACCCATGGTTCGCTCGCCCATGTCGAATTGAAACCGCTTTCAAAAAAATGTACGTGCGCGACAAATTCGGTATACCAACGGGTGCAACAATTAATCCGCCAGCGCCGCCATATGACGATTGCTTCACGGATTCACAGCACGCGCCAAAAATTGTTTTTGACGACGCCATCACCGTGACTATCGATAGCGACTGCTCACATTGGGTGATCTATGACCAAACCAACCACGCAATTTGTGTCGAACCACAATCAGGTCCACCTGATGGTTTCAATCTCGAGCCGTTCGTGATCACGCCCACCACGCCACTCACCAAGTTCATGCGACTCTCAGTTGCTAAATAGCAATCATCAAACTCACGCCAAGAAAGTCTGAATAACCTCACGGTAGGATTTTCTAATGACTAAACCGTTTGACATCAACGGTCCGATACGAATCGCGTATCTCACCTATCGTGGCAAGCCCCACGTCGGCGGTCAAGGTGTTTATTCGCGCCACTTGACCAAAGCACTCGTCGATCTGGGACATCATGTCGAAGTCTTTAGCGGCCAGCCGTACCCGATCATCGATCCACGCATTGAACTGCACAAATTGCCAAGCCTTGATATCTTCAACGATCACAATCCTGGCAGATTTCCCGCATATTGGGAGTTGAACACTTGGCCAAATTTTGTCGAGGCTGCATTGTTTTTGAAGGGCACTTTCGGTGAGCCACTCTCGTTCAGTATGCGCGCCCATCGAGTGCTGCGTGGTCGCGTTAACGACTTCGATCTCGTGCACGACAACCAATGTCTGGGTTCGTCAATTTTGAAGATTGAAAAAATTATTCCAACGATCGTCACGTTGCATCACCCAATCACAAAAGATCGCACCCTTGAAATGGCGCACACCCCGACTTGGTGGAAGCGTCGAGCAATCGGCCGCTGGTATTCGTTCGTATGGATGCAAGGTCGAGTCGCAAGCAAGATGCCACGCGTAGTGGTAGTCAGTGAAAACTCGATTAACGACATCCACACCGACATGGGCGTCTCTAAAGATCGCATGCGGCTGGTCCCAGTTGGTGTCGACCCAGATTTGTTTAAGCCGATTCCATCGATCCAAAGAAAACCCGCTCATTTAATTACAACGGCATCTGCTGACGTCGCCCTCAAAGGCCTGTCGTTTTTGCTCGAAGCCGTCGCCAAACTTCGCACCGAGCGCGAAGTTCATCTGACGATTATCGGCAAGCCTCGCGCAGGTGCAAGTGCCGATTTAATCGAGTCACTCGGCCTACAAGACTGCATTAGTTATGTCTCGGGTGTGAGCGATGAACAAATCGTCGAACTTTATGCATCATGTGAACTCGCGGTAGTGCCGAGCCTCTACGAAGGTTTTAGTTTGCCGGCAATCGAAGCGATGAGCACGGGCATCTGTCTGGTCGCCACGACCGGCGGTGCACTGCCCGAAGTCACGGGTCGCGACGGCGAAACTGTTTTGTCGTGTCCTCCTGCCGATGCAGATGCACTGGCGGCGGCGATTCGTCGGGGTCTCGACGACAAAAATCTGCGCGAAAAAATCGGCCTGGCGGGCCGCCAACGTGTGGCCGAGCGCTGGAGTTGGCGTCATTGCGCCCAGTTAACAGTTGACCAATATCGCCAAGTGCTCTCGATGCCGCACAACGTCGCCAAATTGGCGAAACGAGATGGCAGATAATGCTGACGATCAGATTTGATCGCCTGAATTTAAAACCAGGAGACCTTTTTCTTGACGCCGGCACTGGCTTTGGTCGACACGCGTTCGAAGCAGCGCGACGCGGAGCACGAGTTGTAGCCCTCGACTACGCCGAACAAGAAGTAACCAGCACCCGCGCAACATTTGCCGCGATGTACGAAGCCGGCGAACTAAAAGGTGATTCATTCAATGGCGTGGTGCGCGGCGATGCAACGCGACTGCCGTTCAACGATTCGACATTTGACTGCATCGTCACATCAGAAGTACTTGAGCATATTCACGACGACACCTCGGCAATCAACGAATTCGTCCGAGTCCTTCGCCCTGGTGGCACCCTCGCCGCAACGGTGCCGGCATGGTTTCCAGAAAAAATAAATTGGGCGCTTTCAGACGAATACCACGCACCATTCGTTCAGGGTGGACATGTTCGTATTTATCGTGGTGCCGAATTACGATCGAAAATTGCGCGGGCTGGTCTCACAGTTGACGCAACTCATAAAGCCCACGGCCTGCACTCGCCATATTGGTGGTTGCGCTGCGCAGTTGGCCCACAACGCGAAGATCACAAAGCCGTTGCAATGTACAAAAAATTTCTTGAGTGGGACATAATCTCTGCGCCAACCATCACTCGCGCCCTCGACAAGGCTTTGAGCCCCGTGATCGGCAAGAGCTATGTCGTGTACGCAACAAAGCCCATCAATCAACTCGTTGGTACAAAATCGTGAACCTGCAACAAAAATCACTTGCTACAAATCGTGTACTGACGAATGCCCAACTTTTGCAGACGGCTAAATCAATCGCCAACTTGCAACGCCCATCGGGAATGATCCCCTGGTTTGAAAATGGTCACTGCGACCCGTGGAACCACGTTGAAACTGCAATGGCACTCGATGTTATGGGCTTGCAAGAAAATGCATACCGTGCCTATCAGTGGCTGCAAAGCACGCAGCGACCAGACGGCGCGTGGTCGAACTACTACAACTTTGACGGCAGCATCAAAGACTTCAAACTTGACAGCAATGTTTGCGCGTACGTCGGCACTGGGCTTTGGCATCACTGGTTATGCACACGAGATACCGGCGAACTACGAGAATTTTGGCCGATGCTTGAAAAGGCGATGAACTGGGTACTCCAGATGCGTTTGGGCAACGGCACAATTTTGTGGGCTCGTGAAGAAAATGAAAAGCCTTGGGATTACGCATTGCTAACTGGGTGCTCCTCCATCCGTCATGCATTGATTTCGGCAGCCAACGTTGCCGACACACTCAAGAAGCCGAAACCCGAGTGGTACGAGGCTGCCGCAAAAATAGACAAAGCGATTCGTGAAACGCCACAAGTTTTTGAGCCAAAAGAACGGTGGGCAATGGACTGGTATTACCCGGTTTTGAGTGGCTCGCTGACTCATTCAGCGGCCAAAGCTCGACTTGAGGAGCAGTTCGAAACTTTCGTGATGAACGATAACGGTGTGCGTTGCGTCAGTGACGAGCCTTGGATCACCGCGTCTGAAACTGCTGAGTGCTCAATGGCTTTTGCGGCGATTGACGATATCGACACGGCACAGTTTCTACTGAACACGACTCTTCATCACCGCAAGCACGATGGCTCATATCTGACGGGATTGGTTTATCCAGACAAAGTCGTGTTTCCAGCCGACGAAACTTCGGCCTATACAGGCGCCGCGATTATTTTGGCAGCGGATTCGCTATATTCGATTTCGTCTGCAGCAAGAATTTTTCGCTACGACGACCCAATCGACATTTAAGCTATTCTCAGCGCTTGGTCCTGCGTAAAATGCGCAGCGATCCGGTTGCCGATATCTCGTCGAATTTTCCAGAATCAATCGCCGGTTGATAAATAAATTTGTACGGTGCCTGACCGCCATCTTTTGGGTCAGAAAAAATATCATGAATCGCCAGACAACCACCCACTGCAACCTTTGGTGCCCACCCTTGATAATCAAGTCGCGCCGGCTCGTCACCATGGCCGCCGTCCACAAAACAAAAAGCCAACTCAGAACTCCATTGTTGGCTCGCCAGTCGTGACTCAGCGATAATCGGCACCACGACGTCACCGATATGGGCTTGTTTCAGTGTCTTCAAAAATGTCGGCAGAGTGTTCAGTTTTTGTGTGCGCGCATCTACCAGCGATTCGTCGAACCACTCCCAGCCCTTCTGATTCTCTTCGCTACCTAAATGATGGTCGACCGTAAATAAAAAAGTCTTGCTGAGTTTGGCGGCCGCCCCGAGCCAAACAGTTGAGCGACCACAATATGTGCCGACTTCAACGATCGGCAATCCCGGCAATTCACTGCACGCCGCGCATGCCGCCACAAACAAAGCATCGCCTTCGGCTTCGGGCATGAACCCTTTGGTTGCCAACGCGACTTGTCTCAACCTTGGATCCATCACTGTCATATTGACTGCTACAAATTCAGCGCTCGTGCAAAATTTTCACGCCACATCTGCTTCCAGTCTGGCGAATAGTTGGCAAACGATTTTGCAAAATTACGCCTTGCCGTCTGCACTTCTTCGCTCAACCACCATTGATCGACATCGCCTTCAACGGCATTTGCATGCGCAGCCGCGCTTGAACCAGACAAATGCAAAATGCCGACTTTGACCAGATCTTCAAGCAATGCTTTGGCGTCTGGTCTGAACCGATAGGCGTCGACATCGTAGAAACAAATCGTAGGAATGTTGTTGCCCAGTGTTTCAAGCCATGAAGTGCCCAAGTAGTTGTGAAACACCATTCGACTATTTGCATACTGTGAAAAAATCTCCTGAGAGTTATCGAATATCGAGATAGCCCTTGCCCTTAAAATTGCGTCTTTCTGTTGCGAGCCAAAATCTCCCGGGAACAAACGAATTCTTAACTCGGTTTTGCTCTCGCGGGTGCGCACAAAGTCGGCAGTCTGGTCATACATCGTCTGCAAGGTGCCCGACAGCGGAAAATACTGCAAACGATAAATATGTTGTGGCTGATCAAAACAAATCAACGAGTCAAACAGTTTTTCTGGCCGCTGGAAATCAGGCGTCACCGGGGGTAGCGGCACTGTGTTGCCGTTTCCACGACTCCAGCCCCAGGTGTAATAGGTGTCGGCGACTCGTGATTCATAGACTTCGCCGACATGCGTTTCGTCTAAGCCATACCAGCCGCCGTGCTGGTGATAGTGCAACTTCGTGCCTTGTTCGCACCAATCGGCGACCAGCACTTTGAATGCGAAATGTGTCCACAGTGCCTGGGACGAATAGACATGCGCAAATCTCTTTGGCCTCGCCTTGTTGACTTCAAATTTGGTAACCGCAAAACCTTCAACTGCACAAACTGGAATAAACGCGGTAATCAGGGCGTTCGCCGTCTCGCTCAGCCTCGCCCCTGTCGAAATCGCGGCGAGGTTTCTGCCTCGCCATTTTGCGTCAATTTTTGCACGAACAGAAAATGAAAAGTCCAGATCGTCATGACGGGCCCACTTACGCCAAGAAAACATCGCTGAAATCCAAGACCTTGGCATCCGACCAGAAAACGGCTTGACGAACAAAACTTTTGGTGTCGTGCCAACTGAAAAGCGCTTCAATAAAATTGAATTGAGTTTGTCGCGCCGACCCACCGAAGCAGAATTCTTGATCACAACTTCGTCGTCGGGAATGCTGATCGAATCGACACCCAAAATAGAGACTGATTGCAACGCCATCAACATCAAATCAGGCATCGTTTGATGTGCTGAAAAGAATTCTGCCGTATCACTTGCAGGTTTGATTGCGATTTTTTTTGCAGGCTGATCACTTATCTGACTGCTGGTGGCGCGGATCGCGTAATTCTCGGCAGCGACGTAGACGAGATGTAAATATCGCTCTATCCAGTCGCCAAGAATGATGTCGTAATGACGCAAAGAATAATCCACGTCGTGATATTCATCTAGCAGTCGCTTGACATTCGTCAAGACAGCGACTCGCGCAGATTCAATTTCTGTTAGACCCTCGCTGACGCGTTGAGCATTCCAGACGATTGTCACTCGTTAAATCTTATCTGCAACGACAATTAATCAAGTTCTGAGGTTTAGAGATGCAAGAATAGAACCATGCCTTCAGCGCTTGACGACCTGATAACACTCTTGGATCTCGAGGTCGTCGAAGTGAATATTTTTCGTGGCGTCTCACCGCAAGAGAATCGTCAACGTGTTTTTGGTGGTCAGGTTGCAGGTCAGGCGTTGGTTGCAGCCTCGCGCACGGTTGACGACAAATCACGTCATGTGCATTCTCTCCACGCATATTTCTTGAGACCCGGAGACCCGACTATTCCGATTCTTTATGAAGTTGACAGAATCCGTGACGGTAAAAGTTTCACAACTCGCCGAGTGATCGCAATACAGCACGGCAAAGCAATCTTCAATTTGCAAGCCAGTTTTCAAATCACCGAACCCGGGCTTGAGTACTCCATCGAAATGCCAAAAGGCCTGCCACAAGCAGAGACATTGCCCGACTTTAAAACCCGAATGGAACCATTCAAGGATCAAATGGGCGAATGGTTCACGCATCCGCGCCCGATTGACTTGCGCCACATTGATTCAGACCCGCTGAATCGAAAAAATAGCAAGAGCCTCGGGCAAAAACTTTGGATGCGAGCCGACGGCAAACTTCCTGATGATCCAGTTCTGCATGCTTGCATCGTGACGTACGCCAGTGACATGTCGATTCTCGATACGACGCTGCTTCCACATGGCAGATCGTGGACGGAGCAAAATATGCAAATGGCGAGTCTTGACCATGTGATGTGGTTTCACCGTCCATTCAGGGCTGATGATTGGTTGCTATACGACCAGACCGCGATTTCGACCTCTAATGCTCGGGGTATCGCCAGTGGCTACGTTTTTTCGCAAAGTGGCGAACTAGTCGTCACCATTGTTCAAGAAGGATTGGTTCGTTTAACCGCTAAATAAGTTTTAGCGTCGCGAATCCATAAATAATCCACGCAACGCCGCATAATTTTCAATGCAGTGACCCGCACCAAGCACGACGGCCTCAAGTGGCTCGTTTGACATGTTTACAGGCACTCGCGTTTCGTTTGAAATTCGTTCAGCCATGCCACGCAATAGCGAACCACCACCAACAAGGTACATACCACGCTTCAAAAAGTCTTGAGACAGCTCTGGCGGTGCAGATCCAAGACACCTCACCACCGAATCGACCATCTGCGTCACGACAGGATCAATTGCTTCGCGAATCTCTTTCGCCGTCAAGATAACTGTCTTCGGCAGACCGGTAACCAAATCTCGGCCACGAACTTCGGCGTCAGTGTCACCAGGCATCGGCATCGCACTGCCGATTGACTTCTTAATCTCTTCAGCGGTTCGCTCGCCAATCGCGATGCCGTGCTTGCGACGCACAAAAGTTTGAATCTCGGTGTCAATATCAAAACTGCCGACTCGAACTGCTTCGAGTGCGACGATGCCGCCAAGGCTGATGACCGCTGTTTCGGTTGTGCCACCACCAATGTCGATGACCATGTTGCCGACAGGTTCATCAATCGGCAAATTGGCGCCGATCGCGGCGGCCACGGGTTGCTCTAGCAACTGAGCATCGGCTGCACCAGCTCGACGAGTCGCGTCGGTAACTGCCCGACGCTCAACCTCGGTGATTGCTGAGGGCACGCAAATCAAAACCTTCGGTCGCGAAAACTTCGAAACACCGGCTCGTTGCAACAACAACCGAATCATTTTTTCCGTTACTTCAAAGTCTGTGATCGCACCACCACGCAAGGGACGAACCGCGACTATGTATCCAGGGGTTCTGCCGATCATCTGCCACGCTTCTTCGCCAGTAGCCAAGACTTCACCCGAGCGTCGATTCACGGCAATTACTGAAGGTTCATTGATCACGATGCCCCGACCTTGCATGTAAACGAGGGTGTTGGCCGTGCCTAGGTCAATTGCGAGGTCGCGTGCCACCGACTAATCCCTCGTCTGACGCTGTTTTGCATCGCGCAACTGGCTGCGCAAGTGCTCGCGTGACTCGTCAGATAATGCATCAAGGTGACGGTGAAACGCCGCCATGCCTTGGCCAGAAGTGCTCTTTCGTTCTTGAGTCAAAACAATTAGCACCAGACTCGCACCTGTGACGATTGAAACCGCCGCGAAAAAAACTGCGATTGTTGAGGCAGCGAAAATGATCACGGCGTCGAACTCTTTAATTTTCGCGCGTCAGAAATCTCGTGGCTGTTGGTACCCCAGTCGCTGCCATCTTTCCAATGTTCTTGTTTCCATATCGGCACGCTGATTTTTAGCGCATCGATTGCATATTTCGCCGCCGCGAAGGCCTCTGGGCGATGTGGCGACGAAACAACTACCAAGACAGAAGACTCCGTCAATTCAAGTTTGCCAACCCGATGAATGAGGCCGATTCGTCCGAGGTCGCTCCATCTCGAACGCATTTCATCGGCGATAATTTCTAACTTAGGCACGACCTGATCTTCATATGCCTCGTAAGTAAGCGATGTCACATCAGTGCGACCCTCGGCGTTATCTCGCACAATTCCAGAAAATACGACAACCGCACCGCACGATTCGATGGCTGCCCAGTTATAGACGGCCCCCACATCGAGAACATTGCTCGTCAACTCAAGTCGAGTATCGCCTGCACGCTTGTTTTGCGATGTTGACATCAAATTAAGTGTATCTCTGGATGCGAACTGAGCCATTCGCCACTTGCAAAGAACTGATGGATTCAATTTCGGTCTAACTATCATCTGGTTATGCCTCAAGACTCGGGTGATTTCTCGTCGGGCATTCCTTTTTTTGACCAAATTGCTAAAGCAATGTCAAGCGCTGGTCCAGTGCAATGGGATATGGCCCGACAGTTCGCAATGATGACCGCGACAAACTCAAGTGCCGAACCTAATGTCGAACCAACTGCGCGCATCGCCGTGCAGCAACTTTCGACGGTTGCCGACCTGCATGTTCGAGATATCACCGGTCTGTCGACAAGCGATACAACCCAACCCCCGGTGATTGATGTCGTAACAAGATCCACCTGGACACATCACACACTTGAGGCATTTAAATTTTATTTCTCCGAGTTTTCGGGTAATCCAACGCCTGCTCCAGGCGATGTGAGCCTTGAACTTGAGTCGAACGGGATGGACGCGATGATGGCGAACCTAACCAAGATGATGGCCCCAGCAATGCTCGGCATGTCCGTAGGTTCGATGGTCGGACAACTTTCACTTCGTGCGTTCGGTCAATACGACCTACCGCTTCCGCGTGAACCCAAATCCCAACTTTTATTTGTTGCGCGCAACAGTGAAGAGTTCGCCAAAGACTGGAGTATCAAAGTTGAAGACATGCAAATGTGGCTGCTGATTCAAGAGCTGACATTTCATGCGTTGTTTCGCATCGGCTATATCCGCGATGCGATTACTAACGCGGTGAAGCAACATGTCGCCGGTTTTCATCCAAGCCCAAATGCCTTGGGCCAACGACTCACAAATATTGACGTCGCCAATACCGACCCAGCCGCGATAATCCAACAGTTATTGGGGGATCCAACAATGTTGCTCGGCAGCGAGCGCTCAGCATCGCAGAAGGCTCTCGCCCCCAAACTTGACGCGATGATCTGCGCAATTGTTTGCTATGTAGATCATGTCGTCGACACGGGTGCTAGTCGAATTCTTGGTAACGGTGCCCAAATTTCAGAGGCGGTCAGACGCCGCCGAGTTGAGTCAAGTTCTCAAGATCAATATGTCGAGCAATTATTCGGCATTTACCTGACCGATGATCAAGTCGACCGTGGTCAACGATTCATCGCCGGAGTGATCGAGCGGACAGGCGAAAATGGCCTGGCCAAACTATGGTCTCGCGACGGCAACCTGCCGACTCCCAATGAAATTGCCGCGCCAGGCTTGTGGATCGAGCGGATAAACCTTTAAATAGTCCGATTCAAAAAGAAATAGACCGAGCCGGCCATACACACAAAGCCAACTACGGCGAAGCCAACCGCGCCTGGCAAAGTCAGAATTACGGCCACCAACCCAAGTCCTACCCAGGCGAGTTGATTAAGGGTTTCAAACTTGACGAATGCTCGCGCTCGGTTCGCATCTGGCGCTTCTCTTTGCACCACCGATTCAAAAGCCAAGCGCCCGATAGATCCCATGCCGTTGGTTACAGAAATCAGAATAATTCCTGCAGTGATTCCACCCACGACTCCGGCATAAATGCCGATCACTCCAATTATCAAGAAAGCAAACAGCATCATCGCCCGCTCAGACATTTGGCGCCGCAAATATGGTGCGATGAAATTTCCAATCATTATCGAAAGGGAGGAAAGACCGAGACCGAGCCCAAACCACGCGGTGCCGGCACTTTCATCGCGCAACCAGAAAGCCACATGAAAGAATAAAAATCCGATCATGCCTCGCAAAAGCATCATCGAAAATGCAATTCGCCTAACCTGCAAACTTCGCAGTTCTTCTATCTCAATTTTCTCGATTGCCTTTGGCGTTGTTGCAACATGACTCGGCAACTGCAAGCTCGCGAACCCCGCAAGCCCAAACATCACTGCCGACATAACGAGCGTGGCTCGAGAATCAATCAATTGCAATAAACCTGCCGGTATGGCTGCAACAAAACCCATCGCGCCTGAAAGTAACCCGAGTTTTGAGTTCGCCGACACCAACTCATCATCGCTTTTGACAAGAGATGGCACGATTGCGGTTTTGCTCACGCTGTAAGTGCGCGCCAAAACGAGTGAAATAAAAGCAAGGGCAAATAGCGATATCGAATTCAGTCGCGAGATCATCAAAATCACGGTCACACACCGCAACACAGCGACGATGAAAACCGTGATTCGCCTACCACCCGGAATTCTGTCGATCACTGGTCCGATAAATGGCGCGACAATCGCAAACGGCGCCAGGCTAATCGCGAGAAACAAAAGCACTCGACTTCGAGCAGCGTCCGGGCTGATGGATAAAAACAGCGAGTCTGCTAGCGCAATCGCAAACGCGGCTTCACCACAGGCAATTAGTGAATGAACTCGCCCAAGGCGACGCAACGGCGACGCTGGGGCAAGACCTGACTTTGAAAGTGCTATGCGCCTAGTTTCTCGTATTTATATCCAAGCCCGCGGATGGTCACAACTAGTTGTGGTTCTGCAGGCTCTTTTTCAATTTTTGAGCGCAGTCGCTTGATGTGCACATCCAGCGTCTTGGTGTCGCCGTAATAGTCGGTACCCCAGACACGGTCGATGAGTGTTTCTCTGGTCATCACTCGGCCCGCGTTAGCCATCAACAGATACAGCAACTCAAATTCTTTGAGTGGCATCTTTGTAACTTCGCCACGAATTGTCACGACATGTTGTTCTGGGTCAATTGAAACAGCGCCGATCGCAACCGTACCAACACCCGTCAAATCCCCGTCAGATTTTGACAACTCGCCGCGACGCAGAGCAGCCCGCAATCTTGCGACTAGTTCACGCAGACGATATGGCTTGACGATGTAATCGTCGGCACCAACTTCAAGACCGACAACCGTGTCGATTTCTGAACCCTTTGCTGAGACCATGATGATCGGCACTGCACTTTTTTTACGAATTTCACGACATACATCTGTGCCACTGACTTTCGGCAACATCACATCCAAAAGAACTGCGTCTGGCTTAACAGCATCAAAAACTGCCAAGGCTTCGGCCCCATCACGGGCCACCTCAATTCGAAATCCCTCGCGCTTTAATCCAACTTGCAGTGCCTCGATAAACGACTCTTCATCGTCGACCACCAAAATTGTCGGAAGCGAATTGCTTATGCTCATGCCATTACTCCTGTCTGATCTAAGACCGATCCTTTAGATTGCTTAGGCAGACGAGGCATGCGAACCATGAATGTCGAGCCAACACCCTCTTCTGAACGCACATCAATCGAGCCGCCGTGTTCTAAAACAATGTGACGCACGATTGACAGACCCAGACCAGTACCTCCGGTCGCCCGACTTCGTGCCTTATCGACTCGGTAAAACCGCTCAAAAATTCGCTTCTGGTCGCGTTCAGCAATACCAATGCCATGGTCTGTGACAGTCACCAAAATCTCATCAACCTGAGTCGTGCTCTCTACCAACACGACCCCACCCGCCTCGCTGTATTTGATGGCATTATCCACGAGGTTC
Source organism: Bifidobacterium breve (assembly GCA_945871625.1). GTDB lineage: Bacteria > Actinomycetota > Acidimicrobiia > Acidimicrobiales > Ilumatobacteraceae > BACL27. Next base: position 126 of record CAMBWL010000005.1, on the reverse strand, counting down.
GAAAACATCGAAACTAGTTGTGCACGATCGCCGCGCACCAAAAGTTCGGCCGAACCTGTCAATGACAGCCCTAAACCTTGGCGCTTTGCGGCATGTTGGTTTGTACTCACGACCTCAACCAAAACA
>CAMBWL010000004.1 GCA_945871625.1 Bifidobacterium breve | reverse complement strand
GGGACAACCAAATCAATTTCATTCGTCGTCAGACCCGCTGCTTTGATCGATTTCTCTGCCGAGTCGACCATGATGCGCACGGCACGACGAAAAACCTCTTTGCCTTCCATATGTAATGTGCCGCCGATTTCGGCATACAACAAATCTTCGAGCGATCCGTCCGCGTCAAAGTCCCAACCGAGCAGGTGACCGGGACCGGAAACGGCATCGATAATCGCCGCACCAGATCCATCGGCGAATAAAACTGCAGTGTTGCGATCGGACCAATCGGTGATCCGCGAAAGAGTGTCGGTACCGATCACCAAAATGCGTCGCATGCCCATCGCGACCAAGCCGTGTCCGACGACAAGTGCGTAGACAAAACCTGAACACGCAGCGTTGACATCAAATGCACCACATCGAAGGCCAAGACCGTGTTGAACGGCTGCGCTGGTTGCTGGCACCGTTCGATCAGGTGTCGTTGTTGAAAGAACAAGTGCATCAATTGTCAGCGGATCAATGCCAGCCATCTGGATTGCCTTGCGCCCAGACTCGATCGACAAACTTGCAGTCGTACCGCCGACATGTCGTCGCTCAATGCCAGTTCGTTCGCGTATCCACTCGTCCGAAGTATCGAGCGTTTTGGATAAATCATCGTTGGTGATTATTTTTTCGGGTAACGAAGTGCCCCAGCCAATGAACTTTGCGCCGATCGCATTTTTTGGAACTATCGGCATGACAAGATCGCTGTCATATCGTTCGAAGCCAGGCAATTGGTTGGTGCGGTGTCAAGCGCTCGCCGTCGACGCTGATGTAATTCTGCAAAATCCCGTCAAACAGAGATCGAACTTCTTGATCTCCGACCATGCCCAGCACGTCTCCAACGCTAATGCGTGATCCGTTGGCAATCGACTTTTTTGGCACGAACACACCTGCGCCCGGGCTCACAACGAGGCGCTCTACGGCAAATAGGTGCTCACCCTCGTGCAACTCAGGAGTGCTTAGCGGCGAGGCTCCGATCCAACCAATCAATTTGTCGAGTTCGTCTGGTGTGCTGATGCAAAGAGTGCGAGCAGACGCAAGGGTGCGCTTGGCCATGCCGGTGAGCACGCCACCTGGTCCGAGTTCGACGAAGTTGTTGATCCCATTTTCGGACATCGTTTGCAAACATTGCTTCCAACGCACAGGGCTTGAAAGTTGCGCCGAGAGAAGCGTCGTCCACTCGTTGCCGAGGCTGTGAGCCTTAGCGTCGACATTGGAAACAATCGGCACATCAGAGTCGCGAGGTTTTGCCAAAGCGATTGCTTCGCGAAGTCTGTCGCGCGCTGGCGTCATTAATGGAGTATGAAATGCGCCAGAAACTGGAAGCGACATAACACGCTTGGCGCCGAGTTCTTTGGCGTGGTCAGAAGCGAGTTGAACACCGACTGCCGTACCCGCGATGACAACTTGTCCTGGCGCGTTGAAATTGGCGACCCAGACATCGCTGTCTGCACGTCGGCATGCGGTTTCAACCTGGTCGTCTTCAAGACCGAGCACCGCAGACATAACTCCTGGCGACTTGAGACCAGCATCATGCATCGCAGCGGCCCGCTCGATCACGAGCCGAACACCGTCATCGAAACCGAGCGCACCGTTGGCAGTAAGCGCCGTATATTCGCCGAGTGAATGTCCTGCACAAAGGCTCGGCTCAAAGCCGAGGCGCTCAACCGCATCAAGCACCATCAAACTAGAAACGAATGTCGTGAGTTGAGCGTTGCGAGTATCTTTCAATGTTTCGGCATCAGCGTGCAACAGCAAATCACCGACATCACGACCAGCAATCTCGGACGCCTCGTCGACGAGTTCCCAACTTTCGTGGTCAACCCAAGCCGCGCCCATACCTGGTCGCTGAGATCCTTGACCAGGAAAGGTGAATGCAAGCATCGTCTAGGGAGTGCCTTTCGTGTTACCTACATCGTAGAAGAATTTCGCGTAGTTGAGTAATCTCTTTGCAGTGTGGGCTGGACTAATCGCTAGATACGCTTAGCCCGCAAGCCCGAGTGGCGGAATGGCAGACGCGACGGACTCAAAATCCGTTGTCTGAAAGGGCGTGCGGGTTCGACTCCCGCCTCGGGCACTGAATGACAACACCAAATTTAAATGATCGTTTTGTTGAGCGGCGCTTGCGCCGTGGCACTCAGACGTTGCGCGAGTTGCGTGATGAACTGCGCATCACATCTGAGCAACTTGCATTCGTCGAAAGCGAAGCAGAAGAAAAAGAAATGCGGGCGATGGTTGCTGAAACTGCTGACGCAGCATTAGAGCATCATGAAGCACAGCGAAATCTTGAAGCGATCCAAAAGTATCACCGATATTTGTTGGCGACAATTGCCGATCATGAACTGCGTCAAGACCAGCTTCTTGACAAACTCGGCAACTAGGTTCAGGGTCTTGTAGTGGCAATACGAATCGTGCTGGCAGAAGACGAAGCAATTATTCGTCTTGACTTGCGCGAGACGCTTCAAGAAGAGGGTTACGAAGTAGTTGGCGACGTTGGTCGTGGCGACAAAGCGATCGAGTTGGTTCGCGAGTTGAAACCGGATGTTGCGATTTTTGATATCAAGATGCCGGGGATTTCAGGTATCGAAGCCGCAAAAATAGTCTCGAAAGAAAAAATTTGCCCGGTGGTGATGCTGACGGCGTTTAGTCAACGCGAGATTATCGAAGAGGCACGAGATGCCGGTGCGTTGGCTTATCTTGTAAAGCCATTTCAGAAGACTGATTTGGTTCCAGCGATTGAATTGGCGATTGCCAGATTCGCCGAGATGCGGGCATTGAGCGGCGAAGTAGACGCGCTTGGAGCGCAACTAGAGGTGCGCAAATTAATTGATCGCGCCAAAGGCGTATTGATTGATAATTATAAATTGTCGGAAGCCGACTCATTTTTGTTTATTCAGCGCTTGGCGATGTCTGAGCGCAAAAAAATGGGTGAAATAGCCGAGCGAATAATCGCCGGCACGCTTAAACCATAATTTTATGAAATTGATGGCGCTAGACGGTAACTCGTTGGCGTATCGGGCATTTTTTGCATTACCAACCGACATGGTTACTGCGAATGGTCAGGTGACCAACTCTATTTATGGCTTCACGTCGATGCTCTTGACATTGTTGCGCGATCATAAACCAGACGGTGTCGTCGTCGTGTTTGATCGCAAGGAGCCGACATTTCGCCACGAAGCAGCACCCGAATACAAAGCGCAACGCGAATCGCAGCCCGACATTTTGTATCAACAGTTGGATCTAATTCGCGAGATGTTGTCAAAAATGGGAGTCACCGCGATTGATGCCGCCGGTTTCGAGGGCGACGACTTGATTGCGACGATCGCCGATCGTGCGTTGAAAGCAGGCGACGATTTGATCATTGTCACGGGTGATCGAGACAATTATCAATTAGTCAGCGACCCGTATATTCGAGTTTTATACAATAAGCGCGGCGTTAGCGACTATGCGCTTTACGACGAAGCCGGCATCTTTGAGCGAACCGGTGTGACGCCGAAACAATATGCCGACTACGCGGCTTTACGCGGAGACCCGAGCGACAATTTGGACGGCGTTCCAGGTGTAGGCGAAAAGACAGCGGCCAAGTTGATCAATCAATATAAAAGTATCGAGGCGGTCTTTGATCATGCAGACGAACAGACGCCGAAACTTAAGCAGTCTTTAATTGAAAGCCGAGAGCGAGTATTGCGCAACGCAAAATTGATGGTATTGCGTCGCGATGCACCCGTGAATATCGACATTCACGCTTTGACACCGACACCAAATATGCTCGCCGTTAAACAGGTTTTCGCGCTATTTGAATTCAAAACCATGTTCGCGCGGTTTGTCGAGGCGACCAAGCATTTTGCAGGGATTGATTCAACCACTGTCGATTCTGGCGCAGCGAAAGACGATGATGTCGAAAGCTCCAAGTCGGCAATCGTCGCGGTGACAAATAACTGCCAATCAGTCAAAGAAGCGATTGCAGCAATAACCATGAATGCCACAACCGATCTCGCAGGAGCTTGGTTAGGCGACCCCGGGAGATCAGAGTTGGCTGGTCTGGCAGTTGTCCAAGACGTAAAAAGTTCGACCGTATGTTGGATTCCGACGAACTTCCTGAAATCTCCAGAGGTTAAAGAGATTCTGACTGGGGCTTTCAAATTTCGCGGACACAACGTCAAGCCGTTGATGCGCAGTCTTTTAAATTTGGAAATCGACTTGAGCGACATGGTCTTGGATACTGCGATAGCGGCATATTTGCTTGACCCGTCCGAGTCGAGATACGAAATCAAACAAGTAGTGTCTCGCTACCTTGACATTGAATTTGCTGCTTCTGATTCGAAGACCGAAGATGGTCAACTAAATTTCGAATCACCTGACTCGGTGAGTCTTGCCAGCACAGTTGCCGCAACAGAAGCTCTTGGCGTTGCGTTGGTAGCACAAACCCTGGTGGATGCTCTTGCCAGTCAAAAGTTGACGAACTTATATTCCGAGATCGAACACCCTTTGGTGCGCGTGTTGGCGAAAATGGAGTTTCTCGGTGTGGCCGTCGACAAGGTGCAACTCACCGAGATCAACAAACGTTTGACGGCCGAATGTCTCGCCTTGACCAAACAATTGCATCTCGTTGCCAAGCAAGAGTTCAATTTAAATTCGCCGTTGCAATTGCGCAAGATTCTTTATGAAGACAAGAAACTCACCCCTGGCAAGAAGAATAAAACAGGCCCGAGCACAGACGCGGCAACGTTAGAAAAACTCAAAGATCAATGGCCCGAGTTCATCGAGCCGTTGCTTGAATACCGTGAGGTCGAAAAACTCAGGTCTACTTATGGTGAAGGCTTGTTGAACGTCGTTGAGCAAGACAGCCGCATCCACGCCACGTTCAACCAGACCGTTGCGCGCACCGGGCGATTAAGCAGCGATCAACCGAACCTGCACAATATTCCGGTGCGTAGCGAACAGGGCAAGGTTTTTCGTACCGCTTTCGTGCCGCGCCAGAAATGTCAGTTCTTGGTCGCCGATTACAACCAAATCGAATTGCGTTGCATCGCGCATCTCGCCAATGATCCAGGGCTGATTGAAGCGTTCAATAAAAATGTAGATATTCATAATCTGACAGCGTCGAACGTGTTTGGTGTAGCGACCGACAAAGTCACGAGCGAACAACGATCCAAGGCGAAAATGGTTTCGTACGGTCTGGCTTACGGCATGGAGGCCTATGGCTTGGCTCAAAGATTGGCGATCGGCGTCAGCGAAGCCAGCGAAATTTTAGAAGCATATTTCGCGGCGTTTCCGAGGGTGAAAAAATATATGGACGAAACAGTCGAAGAGGCGCGAAAGCGCGGGTACACCGAGACCCTTTTCGGTCGTCGCCGTTCGATTCCCGAATTGCAGAATACAAATTTCAGAGTTCGTCAGATAGGCGAGCGTCAGGCCATGAACTCGGGCATTCAAGGCTTGGCTGCCGACATTTTTAAGGTTGCGCTCGTGCGACTGGATCAGGCTCTAGAAGCCGACGGTTTTGAGTCGCGGTTGGTGTTGCAAGTGCACGATGAGGTGATAGTCGAAGCGGTAAACGAGGAGAAAGACAAAGTGGAAACTTTGGTGCGCAAGTCGATGGGACAGGCGGCAGAACTGGCCGTGCCTCTCGAGGTGAATCTGGCGTGGGGAGACAGTTGGGCCGCCGCGAAAAGCTGAGATTTGAGCCTGAAAAATCAGTGTCACGGATAGGCTGAAGCGTCCTATCCACCTCTCCTATCCACCGAAAGTAATAACAGTGTCAACAACTCAATTGATGTCGAGCCCTGAAATGGGAACATTCGACGCAGAAGGCAATTACACCCCGCGCAAAGTTACTGAACGAGATGTCTCGTTCGTAGATTCAATCAACGAAACGATGGTTGAACTAAAAGAAGGAAAGCTCGTAACCGGCACCGTCGTGCGGATTACTCGTGATGAAGTGCTTGTTGAAATCGGCTACAAGACCGAGGGCGTGATTTTGAATCGTGAGCTCTCGATGCGTCATGATGCCGACCCGAACACGATCGTAAAATTGGGCGAAAAAATCGAGACATTGATCCTCACGCTTGAAGACAAAGAAGGTCGGTTGTTGCTCTCCAAGAAGCGCGCTCAGTACGAGCGTGCTTGGGGTGACATTGAAGCAATCAAAAAAGCAGATGGCACAGTTGAAGGTCTCGTTATCGAAGCAGTCAAGGGTGGTTTGATCGTAGACATCGGGTTGCGCGGCTTTTTGCCAGCGTCACTTGTCGAGCTGCGTCGCGTGCGCGACCTCGCTCCATATCTTGGTCAGCGAATCACCGCGAAGATTCTCGAACTTGATCGTCAGCGCAACAACGTCGTGCTGTCACGCCGAGCATTGCTCGAAGAAAGCCAGAAGGGCACGCAGACAGATTTCCTCGAGAACATCGCAGTCGGCGAAGTTCGCACGGGTCGAATTTCAAGCGTCGTGGCGTTCGGTGCGTTCGTCGATCTTGGGGGCATGGATGGTTTGATCCATGTGTCTGAACTTTCATGGAAGCATGTCGACAATCCAGGTGCCGTCGTGAAAATCGGTGATGAAGTTTCGGTGAAAGTGCTCGAAATCGATCGTGAACGCGATCGCATCAGTCTTTCGCTTAAGGCAACTCAGCAAGATCCATGGCAAGAGTTCGCGACCAGCCATCAAGTTGGGCAACTTGTTTATGGTCGTGTCACGAAACTTGTTCCATTTGGTGGTTTCGTGCAAGTTGGTGACGGAATCGAAGGTCTCGTTCATATTTCTGAAATGTCAACACATCATGTTGAAGCACCAGAACAGGTAGTCACGCCCGGTGAAGAGCTTTGGGTGAAGATAATTGATCTTGACCTCGCCCGACGTCGAATCAGTTTGTCGATCAAGCAAGCCGCCGAAGGTGGTGAGCTGGCCGAAGAATATCGTGGCCAATTCCAAACCGACGAACAGGGCAACTGGGTGAGTGGCGATGATTCGACGCGAGAGACGGCTTGGGCCGAGTTTTTCGATCCAAATGCAGCCCCGACAGAAACGGCAAAAGCCCCAGAAGAACCAAGCGTTGGCTGAGTAAAAATCAGCGGTTAGATACGGTGAGTATCTGATGATTTTGATTGGACTCACTGGCGGCATTGGTTCGGGTAAATCTGAAGTCTCGCGTTTATTGGTCGCTCGTGGCGCCGAAATAATCGACGCCGATTTGATCGTGCGCGAGTTGCAGCAACCAGGTGCCGAGGTCTACAACAAAATGGTTGAGATTTTTGGCGGCGAAATTATTGCGTCTGACAAATCATTGGATCGTGCGGCGATCGCAGCAAAAGTATTCAGTGACGAAAACCTGCTCAAGACGCTGAATGATCTGATCCATCCGATAGTGCGCCGAGTGATGAACGAGCGAGTCGAGAGTTTTCGAAAAACAGACAAAGTGGTGGTGCTGGACATCCCGTTGCTTGTCGAAAATCCGCGTGAAGGCCTGGATGGTGTTTTGGTCGTGGATCTCGAAATAGAAATCGCCGTTGCTCGGTTGGTCGATCAACGCAACATGAAGTTAGAAGATGCTCGGGCACGAGTCGCCAAGCAGGCGACACGAGAGCAACGCTTGGCAATCGCCAACCATGTGATTGACAATTCAGGAGACAGGGACTCGCTGGCAAAAAAGGTTGATGCAGCGTGGTCGTGGATTCGCTCGTTGAAATGAGTGAACGCAAATTCGTAGTTGAATCTCCGTTTAAGCCAGCGGGCGATCAACCCGAGGCAATCGCCAAACTGGCCGCTGGGGTCAAGCGTGGCGATCGCTTTCAGACCCTCTTGGGCATCACTGGTTCCGGCAAATCGGCGACCATCGCCTGGACCATCGAACAAGTTCAGCGACCAACCCTGATCTTGGCGCCAAACAAATCACTGGCAGCACAATTGGCCCAAGAGATGCGCGAGTTCTTTCCGAATAATCGTGTCGAGTATTTCGTCAGTTATTACGACTATTACCAACCCGAGGCCTATATCGCATCCAGCGATACTTTTATTGAAAAAGATTCATCAATCAACGATGAGATTGATCGCCTCAGACACTCTGCAACTGCGGCGTTGTTGACTCGCCGAGACACGATCGTTGTCGCATCTGTGAGTTGCATTTATGGCATGGGCGACCCTGGCGAATATCGGGGTCATTTGCTCGAGTTGCATGCAGGAGTCGACTACGACCAGCGCAGTATCTTGGCGCGACTCGTGGATCTGCAATATGACAGAAACGACATGACCCTTGGTCGTGGAAACTTTCGTGTGCGCGGAGACACGATCGAAGTGCATCCTGCGTATGAAGAAACAGTGACGCGTCTAGAGATGTTCGGTGACACCGTTGAGCGCATAAGTGTCGTCGATCCGGTCACGGGCGAGACCCTTCGCGATTTGAGTGAAGTGGTCGTCTTTCCTGCGACGCATTATGTGGCAGGCGAAGAACGCATGCGAGTAGCCATCGAAAACATCGAGATAGAACTCGCAGAACGATTGAAAGTCTTCGAAACGCAAAATAAATTGCTCGAAGCCCAACGAATCCGCATGCGCACGATGTTTGATCTTGAGATGATGAAGGAGGTGGGATATTGCAACGGTATCGAGAACTATTCGATGCATATCGATAAGCGCAAACCTGGTGAACCGCCTTTCACTCTGTTGGACTATTTTCCAAAAGACTTTTTGCTCGTGATTGATGAAAGCCATGTCGCCGTGCCTCAGTTGCACGGACAGTTTGCGGGCGATAGAAGTCGCAAACAGACTTTGGTCGAACATGGATTCAGATTGCCGTCGGCGATGGACAACCGTCCGCTGCAATTCGCAGAGACGATGGAGCGTTTGAATCAGTGCATTTTTCTCTCTGCAACCCCTGCCAAGTTTGAACTGGAACTTAGCGATCAGGTTGTCGAACAAATCGTGCGACCAACAGGTTTGATCGACCCAGAGGTGATCGTGCGCTCGACCAAAGGCCAAATTGATGATCTGATTGAAATGATCAAGGCTAAAACTGCGCGGGGCGACAGAACACTCGTGACGACCCTCACCAAAAAAATGTCCGAAGATCTTTCTGAATATTTGATAGAGCAGGGTCTGCGTGTCAGGTACTTGCACTCGAACATCGACACGATCGAGCGCATCGAGATATTGCGCGCTTTGCGCCTGGGCGAGTTTGATGTCTTGGTCGGCATCAATTTGTTGCGCGAAGGTTTGGACCTGCCCGAGGTTTCGTTGGTGGCAATTTTAGACGCCGATAAGCAGGGCTTTTTGCGAAGTCAGACATCGTTGATTCAAATGATCGGTCGTGCGGCTCGCAATGTCGACGGACAGGTGATTATGTATGCCGATAATCGCACGGCCGCAATGGACTTTGCGATTTCTGAGACTGCGCGGCGCAGAGAATTGCAGATCGCCTACAACCTCAAGCATGGAATTGATCCGCAGACTGTGCGCAAGGCGATTGGCGACATTTTGTCGGTACTTAGACCGAGCAATACGGCGCCAATGCCCGGCAAAGGCAAGCGCAAAGACCATGAGCGCGACAAAGTCGTCCGCGAATTGCGGGCGCTGCCCGAAAGCGAATTGGCGCGCTTGATAATGACTTTAGAAGAGGAAATGAATTTGGCGGCCGAAGAATTGCGTTTTGAGTATGCCGCACGTCTCAGGGATGAAGTAAAGGAACTAAAGCGTGAATTAAGGGATGCCCACTAAGTTTTTGTAGCCTGCCTGTGATGGCAAATCAGATAATTGTCCGTGGTGCTCGCGAGCACAACCTCAAGAACGTCAGCGTCGAATTGCCACGCGACAAGTTGATCGTGCTGACAGGTCTGTCGGGTTCTGGCAAGTCAAGTCTCGCATTCGACACCATATATGCCGAGGGGCAAAGACGATATGTCGAATCTCTTAGTTCGTATGCCCGCCAGTTTTTGGGACAAATGGACAAGCCGGACGTCGATCACATTGACGGGCTTTCTCCGGCGATCTCTATCGATCAAAAATCTTCGTCACGCAACCCACGCTCGACAGTTGGCACGATCACCGAGGTCTACGACTATCTGCGTTTGTTGTATGCGCGAATCGGGGTGCAGCACTGCTCTAAAGACATGACGAGACTGTCGCGTCAAACTCCACAGCAAATAGTGGATCGAATCATGAAGTTTGACGAAGGTACACGATTTCAGATCCTTGCCCCCGTTGTGCGGGGACGAAAAGGCGAGTATGACACTTTGCTACAAGATTTGGCGGCGCAAGGTTTTTCGCGTGCACGCGTCGACGGAGAAGCGGTCGACATAAATGAATTCTTGAAAAAAACAAATCGACTGGCAAAATATGAACAGCACCAGATCGATATCGTCGTGGATCGTCTCGTTCGTCGGGACGGAATAACCAGGCGACTGACCGATTCGTTAGAGACGGCATTGAAGCTCGCCAACGGTGTGGCGGAAATTGAAATCGTGGACGGCGCCGAGCCGATTACATTCAGCCAACACTTGGCTTGCCCGAAGTGCGGCACGAGTTATGAAGAACTCGCCCCGAGAAACTTTTCGTTCAACTCCCCTTATGGTGCTTGTGAGACGTGTCTTGGTCTCGGCACGAAATATGAGGTGGATGTCGATTTGGTGGTGCCCGACCCGAATCTGAGCATCAATGACGGAGCGATTGCTCCGTGGCGGTCTGCACACACGCAATATTTCACGCGGATGCTCGAAGCGGTGGCTGATCGTTTCGATATCGACTTGGACAAAAAATGGTCGAAACTTTCGCCCAAGGCGCAAAAAATCGTGATGAACGGTGTTGATGACAACATGATGGTCAAATACCGCAATCGCTACGGTCGTACGCGCGAGTACAGCACGTCATACGAGGGCGTGATTCCGTGGATAAAGCGTCGCCATGAGAGTGCAGAAAGCGACAACTCGCGTGAACAGTTCGAGGGTTACATGCGCGAGGTACCGTGCCCATCTTGCAGTGGTGCGCGATTGAAACCCGCATCTCTGGCGGTGCTGGTCGAGGGCAAACACATTTCTGAGGTTTGTGAGTTGTCAATTGGTGAGTCAGCCAAGTTTTTGGCCGCGCTCAAACTCTCTGACCGCGACGTGATGATTGCCGAGCGAATAACAAAAGAAATCAACGCACGATTGGGTTTCTTGCTAGACGTCGGCCTCGATTACCTGACGCTGTCGCGAGCGGCAGCGACCCTTGCTGGTGGCGAGGCACAACGAATTCGTTTGGCCAGCCAAATCGGGTCAGGATTGGTCGGCACGCTGTATGTGCTTGATGAGCCAAGCATTGGTCTGCACCAGCGCGACAACCATCGACTGATCGAGACTTTGCAACGGTTGCGGGACCTGGGCAACACTGTGATCGTCGTCGAACATGATGAAGACACGATTAGGTCAAGTGACTGGCTCGTAGATATAGGCCCTGGTGCTGGTGAGCATGGTGGACAAGTTGTCTACAGCGGACCAGTCAAGGGTGTGCTCAAAGTGAAAAATTCGATCACCGGTCAGTATCTCTCGGGCGAACGCAGCGTTGAGACGCCGGCGATGCGCAGGCAGCCAGGCAAAGAGTTTTTGAACATTCGCGGGGCACGCGAACACAATCTCAAAAATCTCAACGTGAAAATTCCGCTTGGTTGTTTCGTCGCCGTTACTGGAGTCTCTGGCAGCGGAAAGAGCACGTTGATTCGCGACATCTTGCTGCCATCGTTGATGCAAAAGATTTACAAATCAAAAGATGCACCAGGGCGTCATACAGGCGTAGACGGCGTGATGCATCTGGACAAAGTTATTGATATGGATCAATCTCCGATTGGTCGCACACCTCGCTCGAACCCCGCCACTTACACGGGTGTTTTCGACGACATTCGAAAACTTTTCGCGTCAACCCCCGAAGCAAAAGTACGGGGATATATGCCGGGACGTTTTAGTTTCAATGTGCCAGGTGGTCGCTGCGAAGCATGTTCGGGTGATGGAACGATCAAAATCGAGATGCACTTTTTGCCAGATGTTTATGTGCCATGTGAGGTCTGCAAGGGTGGTCGCTACAACCGCGACACGCTTGATATCACTTTCAAGGGCAAAAATATCGCCGAGATGTTGGACATGCCAATCTCAGACGCCGTCGACTTCTTCGCCAATCAACCGCGCATCGCCCGTCATATGCAAACCTTCGTCGACGTCGGTCTTGGTTATGTACGCCTCGGGCAATCGGCACCCACCTTGTCGGGTGGCGAAGCACAACGAGTGAAACTCGCCAGCGAATTATCCAAACGCAGCACGGGGCGAACTATTTATTTATTGGATGAGCCAACTACCGGATTGCACTTCGAAGATGTGCGCCGGTTGCTGATCGTGTTGGCAAGGCTTGTCGACTCTGGTAACACTGTTTTGGTTATCGAACATAATTTGGATGTGATTAAATCTGCCGATTGGGTGATCGATCTCGGGCCCGAAGGTGGTAGTGGTGGTGGAGAGGTGATCGCCGAAGGTACGCCAGAGTCGGTGGCGAAAGTTGCGTCGTCGCATACCGGCAAATATCTGGCGCAGATCCTTAAATCCAACAAGCCAACCAAAAAGTCAACCAAAAAGTAGGCTCAAGAAGATATGCAGCGTCCGGCTGGTGTAATACCTGAAACACCGGGCTCGTATCAATTTAAAGATACGGCTGGGCGGGTGATTTATGTTGGCAAGGCCAATAATTTGCGCGCAAGAGTCAACAGTTATTTCGCCAAGTCTGACACTCTGCACCCTCGCACGAGCAACATGGTCGAGGTTGCACACAGTGTCGAGTGGATCGAGGTGCGCAATGAGATAGAGGCGCTGATTCTTGAGCACAGTCTGATTAATCGGTATTCGCCGCGGTTCAACATCCGGCTCAGAGACGATAAGAGTTATCCGTTTTTGGCAGTGACGATCGACGAACAGTGGCCACGGGCGATGGTGATGCGCGGACGCAAGCGAAAAGGAACGCGCTATTTTGGTCCGTATCCGCATCCTTGGGCGATACACGAGACACTTGATCTGCTGCTGAAGACATTTCCAATACGCACTTGCTCGCCGGCGACATTCAAACAGCACGAGAGACTCGGTCGTCCGTGTTTATTGTTTCATATCGAAAAATGTTCAGGACCGTGCGTCGGCTCGGTGCAATCCGAGAAGTATGCCGAATTAGTGCACGACTTTTTGCAGGTGATGGATGGCGAGAGCGAGGTTGTCGTCGCGCGACTCGCGCGTCAAATGTCAGAAAGTTCGCAATCGCAAGAGTTCGAGCGTGCAGCCAAGTCTCGTGATCAACTAGAAGCGATCAAGTTGGCGCTTGAACGCCAACAGATGGTCGGTGAAAGAGATGAAGATCTGGATGTGATTGGTATTGCAGAAGACGAATTTGAGGCCGCCGTGCAGGTTTTTTTTGTGCGCAAAGGTCGCGTTGTCGGACGCAAAGGCTTCATTGTTGACAAGGTTGAAGACGTAACGAGCGCGCGTTTATCCGCTTTGATCGTTGAGCGACTTTACGATGAATCGCCGATTTTGGGTATACCGAAGATAGTTATAGTGCCCAATGAGCCTGAGCAAACAGAGATATTAGAAACTTGGTTGACCCAATCGAGAAATTCAAAAGTTGAGATTCGGGTTCCGCATCGCGGCGACAAACGAGAGTTGCACGAACTGGTAACTCAAAATGCGAAACAAGAACTTAATCGGCACAGACTTCGTCGTGCGTCGGACCACACTGCTCGATCTCGGGCGTTGACCGAGTTGCAAGATCTGCTTGGATTACCCGAAGTGCCCTTGCGTATCGAGTGCTATGACATGGCGCATTTGCAGGGCACAGACTATGTCGGGTCGATGGTCGTGCTCGAAGACGGCTTGCCGATGAAGCGCGACTATCGACGGTTCAAAATCAAGAGTGGTCAAGGCAATGACGACTATGCGGCAATGCGTGAGGTGCTGACTCGGCGCCTGACGGCCTATATAAAGGAACGGGATCAACCGGTGAGCGAGCGTGGTGATCGGCCAGGCAAATTCTCGTATGCGCCACAGTTGCTGTTGGTAGACGGTGGCAAAGGCCAGTTGAGTGTGGCCGAGCAAGTCGTGCGCGAACTTGGGTTGGAGCACGAGATACCAGTCGCATCGTTAGCCAAGAAACTTGAAGAGGTTTTTATCCCGGGAAACAGCCAGGCAGTTGAGATTCCGCGCGGAAGTGATGCGCTGTTTATGTTGCAAGTAATCCGCGACGAGGCCCATCGGTTCGCCAATAGATTTCACCGCGAATTGCGCGCCAAACGCATGACGAAGAGCGACCTCGAGGGCATCAAGGGTCTTGGCGAAGTGCGCGCCAAAAAGTTGATCGCCGCTCTCGGAAGTGTGAAGCAAGTGAAAAATGCGACTCGTGAAGAATTGGCTCAATTAAAGTGGTTGCCAAGCACCACGGCAGATGCCATCTATGCGGAGTTTCATTCATCGCCAAACAACACGCCGTAGATAGCCTGAAGATCAGTGGCTGACATCTTGTTGATCGCGGGTCTTTCTGGGGCTGGGCGTTCTCAGGCTGCCGACGATCTCGAAGATTTGGGCTGGTTCGTAGTCGACAACATGCCAACCGAATTGATCGACAAGGTCGTCGAGATCGCCGCCGTAGGCGAGGCATTAGCCAAGCTTGCGCTCGTTGTAAGCACACCATCGGCGCAACTTGATGTCGTAGATGTATTGAAGCGACTTCGTCTTTCTGGTCACCGCGTGCGAATGTTGTTCCTCGATGCGACCGTCGCCGAGTTGGTCAAACGTTATGGAGCGACGCGACGCAAGCATCCACTTGCTGAAGGTAATTCAGGTGTGGAGCAGGCGATTTCAAAAGAGCGCTCACTTCTTGAACCTGTCAAAGCCGAAGCAGATTTGGTGATTGACACGACCAATTTGACGATTCATCAGTTGAAGTCTCAACTCGGCGAGCTGTTTACCGAAGATGGTGTGCTTGATTCGATCCAGGTTTCAATAGTTTCATTTGGCTACAAGCACGGACTGCCACTGGACGTGGATCTTGTATTTGATGTGCGTTTTCTGCCTAACCCGCATTGGGACGAGAATTTGCGGCCGTTGTCGGGTTTAGATCAACCGGTTCGCGATTTCGTAATCGCCCAAGATTTGTCGAGAGACTTTTTGGTGCAACTGCAAAACATGCTCACATTGCTCTTGCCCGCATATAAGCAAGAGGGGAAGAGTTACTTGACCGTTGCGATCGGATGCACGGGTGGAAGACATCGATCGGTCGTGATTGCCGAGCAATTAAAACAGTGGCTAATTCAGAACTCTCATAATCCACGCACAACGCATCGCGACATTTCTCGCTAAATCGCTGATCCGACTAAGATTTCGGCTATGACGATTCGAGTAGGCATTAATGGTTTTGGTCGCATTGGTAGAAATTTTTATCGCGCAGTAAAGATGTCGGGTGCCGACATCGAAATCGTCGCAGTAAACGATCTGGGTGCGGTGAAGACGATGGCGCATTTGCTTAAATACGACTCGGTGCTTGGCGTCTTGCCAAACGAGATCAAGGCGACCGATGAAGGCATCAGTATCGATTCGAAACTGCTCAAAGTTTTGTCAAAACGCGACCCGAAAGAGTTGGGATGGGGCTCCCTTGGGGTGGATGTCGTAATTGAATCCACCGGCTTTTTCACCGACCGTGACAAAGCTGCTGGGCACTTGGAGGCTGGGGCGAAGTGTGTTGTTGTGTCAGCCCCCGCGACCAACGCCGACGCGACCTTTGTTTACGGCGTGAATCACAAAGATTTTGATCCCAAAAAACACAAGGTGGTTTCAAACGCGAGTTGCACCACGAACTGTTTCGTGCCTCTAGTGAAAGTATTGGATGATGCATTTGGCGTTGAGAACGGTTTGATGACGACGATTCACGCTTACACGGGTGACCAATCGATCGTTGACGGGCCCCACAGCGATCTGCGACGAGCGCGGGCGGCGGCGATCAATATCATTCCGACAAGTACAGGTGCCGCTAGAGCCACAAGTTTGGTAATGCAATCGATGAAGGGCAAACTCGACGGCACTTCGTTGCGGGTGCCCGTGCC
Source organism: Bifidobacterium breve (assembly GCA_945871625.1). Classification (GTDB taxonomy): domain Bacteria; phylum Actinomycetota; class Acidimicrobiia; order Acidimicrobiales; family Ilumatobacteraceae; genus BACL27. Next base: position 3,285 of record CAMBWL010000004.1, on the reverse strand, counting down.
GACGGGGTCGATCACCGATTTTGTTGCGAATCTCAAACGGCCTGCGACTGTCGAAGAAATAAACTCGGCTTATAAAGTTGCGGCTGATGGCCCGCTCAAAGGCATTCTCGAGTATTGCAGTGATCCGATCGTGTCAAGCGACGTGGTAACCAACCCGCATAGTTGTGTGTTCGACAAAGATCTAACCATGAGCATGGGCACACTCGTAAAGGTGCTGGGTTGGTATGACAACGAATGGGGCTACTCGAATCGACTAGTTGACATGACTTCATTTATTGGGGCCGCACTCAGCCGCTAGATGATCGCTTTTTTAGAAGATCTTGGGGATGTGCGTGGCAAGACGGTGCTCGTGCGCACTGACTTTAATGTGCCGATGTCTGGACCAGATGACAACAGAAAAATCGAAGACGACTTTAGAATTTGTAGTGCGCTTGAAACTTTGAATTGGTTGACGAGTCGTGGTGCAAAAGTAATTTGCGCGACGCACTTGGGTCGTCCAAAGGGTAAGCGTGTCGCAAAATATTCTCTTGAACCAGTGCGCAAACGACTTGTTGAGTTGGCGCCAGGTGTAACTCTTCTCGAGAACTTACGATTTGACGCTGGTGAAGAGGCAAATGATCCGGCATTTGTCGCGAAATTGATAGGTGGCGTTGACATATATGTGAATGATGCCTTTGGCGCGGCGCACAGGGAGCATGCATCGATTGTCGGGCCGCCCAAATCGTTGCCTTCGGCTGCGGGCAGATTGTTGCAACGCGAATTGAGCGTTTTGTCTGCGATGCGTTCGAATCCGAAGCGACCATTCGTCGCAGTTTTGGGTGGGGCCAAAATCAGCGACAAACTCGGCGTGATTGAAGCGCTGGTTGATGTAGTAGATGAACTAGTTATCGGTGGTGGCATGTGCTTTACTTTTTTGGCGGCGAAAAATCTGCCGATTGGCGATTCGCTTTGCGAACGTGATCAGATCGAGGCTTGCAAAAAGCTATTGTCTGGATCAGTGAAAATTCATTTGCCTGAAGACATCGTCGGTCTAGACAAAGACGGTCACTTCGCGACATTCGGTGTGCGATTGCCTGACGGAGCGAAGGGCCTGGATATTGGTCCCGGCACCGCGGCAGCATTCGCCGACATCATCACCAACGCTCGCAGTGTATTTTGGAATGGACCGATGGGGATGTTCGAAGATGATCGCTTTGCAGCCGGCACGCGAACGGTGGCGCAAGCAATGGCCGATACAAAGGCGTTTACTGTTGTTGGCGGTGGTGACTCTGCGGCGGCTCTTGCGCAATTCAAGTTAGAGACCGAAGTCGACCATGTCTCAACTGGTGGAGGAGCGTCATTAGAGTTTCTGCAACTTGGCGACTTGCCAGGCCTTGTGGCGTTGCGGGGAGCACCAAATGTCAGATGAGTCACGAAAACCGATAATCAGCGGCAACTGGAAAATGAATCACAATCACTTCGAAGCGATTCAGTGCGTCCAAAAACTCGCGTATCTTTTGACGAAAGATGATTTTGCTGCCGTTGACGTGACGATTCATCCGCCTTTCACCGATTTGCGCAGCGTGCAAACACTAATTGATGCCGATGAGTTGCGATTTATTCTCGGTGCCCAGCATTGTCACGACGCCGACACGGGCGCGTTCACAGGCGAGGTGTCGGCGCTATTTTTGGCAAAACTCAATGTGAGTTACGTGATCGTTGGGCACAGCGAGCGACGCGAGATTTTTGGCGAAACCGATGAAACGGTGCAAAGTAAGATCGTTGCGATTCAAAAAAGTAAGATGATACCGATCGTCTGCGTTGGCGAAACTCTTGCCGAGCGTGAGGCTGGTCGCACGCACGACAAAGTTTTAGGTCAGGTGCGAAGCGCATTAGAGAAACGCTCGATCGAACAGGTTAAGTCAATGGTGATTGCTTACGAACCAATTTGGGCAATCGGCACGGGAAAGACCGCGACTAGTGATGACGCGCAAAGGGTTATCAGTGCGATTCGCGGGGAAGTCGCCAAGATCTCGTCGGCTCCAGCCGCAAAGGCAATTCGACTGCAATATGGTGGCAGTGTCAAGGCCAGCAATATCGCTGAAATTATGTCTCAACCCGATATCGACGGTGTCTTGGTTGGCGGCGCAAGTCTCGACGCGGCCGAATTCGCAAGAATTTGCCAATATCGCCTAAGAGCGACCCTTTAATAGGGCTGAATGCATAGCAGTTCTCACTTTTTAAATCTGTAATTCAGACTGTTAGTGTTGAGACAACTAGAAGCCGAATTGGCTTTTACCTAATTCGACGGGGAGGTCGGAAAGTGAGAAAAACCACAAAAGTGGCTCGTCTTGCTGCAGCACTAATCACTGTGTCCTTAATTGGCGCGGCGTGTGGTGGCAGTGACGACGAAGCTACAGAAGAAACAGAAGCGCCAGCTGCAGAACTTGTCAGTTATCCGACAAGTTTGGATGATTGCGCGAATGTTACATATGACTATGCCAAGCCAGCAACTGTTGGTGGCATGACGATTACATATGACATCAACCCTGCTGCAGTTTGGGAAGACGGGTCGCCAATTACGGCAGCCGACTTCGCCGCAACATGGGAAGCGTCATTGAACACACCAGGTTCAATTTCAACTTCTGGTTATGACCAAGTGACAGCCGTAGATGCCGGAACAAGTGACAAACAAGTTGTTGTTACTATGAAAGCCGTTTACGCGCCGTGGCGTGGGTTGTTCGGTGCGTTGATCAAGGCTGCTTCAGTCAAGAACACGAAAGATGTTTCTGCAGATTACGCAGACAACATTCCGTTCTCGGGTCGTCCATACAAGATTAAGTCTTGGAGCCCAGATCAAATCGTGTACGTGCCAAACGAGAATTATTGGGGCACCGACAAGGCTGTCACCAAGAAATTCGTAATGGTGCCAAAGGCAGACAGCGACACAGAAATCGCAGCGCTTAAGGCTGGCGAAGTTGACTTCATTTACCCACAGTTCTTCGCAGGTATCGAAGAAGCGGTGAAGCAAGACAACATTCAAACCAACCTTGACTACGGTGGCGACTATGAAGGTTTCTACTTCCAACAGAAGTGTGGACCTTTCGCAGATCCAAACTTCCGTGCGGCATTCTCGATGTCAATCGATCGTGAAGCGTTGTTTCAGCAGATCTACATTCCACTCGGTGGAAAAGAATTGCTTCAGTGTGGCCCGATGGTGCCTGGACCGTATTGCAATGGCGACGAGTTCGCTAATGGCTACGACCCAGCAGCAGCAGAGGCTTTGTTGACCGAGAATGGTTGGAC
>CAMBWL010000003.1 GCA_945871625.1 Bifidobacterium breve | reverse complement strand
CTCAATGGTCGACCATTCGGTTTTCCAGAACTTTCTGGCGAACCGGCACCTCAGGGGCCCTATTACTGCGGCGTCGGCGCAGGTCGCGTAATGGGTCGCGAAATCGTAGAGATCCATACTGAAATGTGTCTGGATGCTGGACTACATATATCGGGTACAAACGCCGAAGTAATGCCCGGCCAATGGGAGTTTCAAATCGGCCCAGTTGATGCACTTAAAGTCAGCGATGAATTGCACGTTGCTCGATGGTTGTTGCACAGGGTCGCCGAAGACTACGACGTGGTTATTTCACTCGACGCAAAGCCACAAAAAGGAGACTGGAACGGCGCTGGCTGTCACACCAACTTCTCGACGAAGGCAATGCGCTCTAACTACAAGGCAATCGACGATGCGTGCAAAGCGCTGGGAAAAAGAATCAATGAGCATGTCAGCAACTACGGTCACGACATTGAAAGTCGCCTTACCGGCAAACACGAGACAGCTCCTTACAATAAATTCACTTATGGTGTTTCTAATCGCGGTGCATCCGTGCGAATTCCATGGCAGGTTGCTCGCGATCAGAAGGGTTACGCCGAAGATCGTCGACCAAACGCCAACATGGATCCATACGTCGTCACCCAACTGATTCTCGAGACAGTTTGCGGACAATCCTCGCCAAAGAAAAGTGCCAGCAAGAAGAAGGCAAAAAAGAAGTAGCAAAAACGATAAATCTCTAGAAATCCAATAGTCCTGCCGCCGTAACCCGAGTGAAACTCGCAGTTGCGGCGGCAGACTGTATTTGTGCGATCTGAGAGAAACGAGCGTTGAGATGATTGAGCAACAACGTGACTATGTGCTTCGCACCGTTGAAGAACGGGGTATCCGCCTGGTGCGTCTGTGGTTCACCGATGTACTCGGAAACTTGAAGAGTTTTGCCATCAGTCCGGCCGAAATGGAAAATGCACTCAACGATGGCATGATTTTTGACGGGTCAGCAATTGACGGTTTCAGCCGCGTTCAAGAAAGTGACGTGCTGGCTTTACCCGATGCGAATACTTTTGAAGTCTTGCCATGGGTCGACCCAAAGGGTGCCGAGGCGAGAGTGTTTTGCGACATCGCCAAACTTGATGGCACTCCATTTGATGGTGACCCGAGACAGGTTTTGCGCCGCAACTTGAACACCGCCAGAGAACTCGGATACCAATTTTATGTCGCTCCAGACATTGAATACTTTTACTTTGATCCGCCAGCGGTTGACTCACGACCAGTGCCGCTGGACGAAGGCGGTTTCTTCGACTTGACGAGCACCGACATCACAAGTTCGTTGCGCAAAGAAACAATTCGCACGCTCGAGACGATGAGCATCCCGGTTGAATATAGTTTCCACGAAGACTCACCCAGCCAACACGAGATCGATCTTCGACATACTGACGCCCTCACAATGGCCGACAGCGTGATGACATTTCGTCTCGTCGTCAAAGAAATCGCGGCGTTGCACAAAGTGCACGCAACATTTATGCCCAAACCACTTGAAGGTGTACAGGGTTCCGGCATGCATCTTCATCTCACCTTGTTCAAAGACGAACAAAACGCGTTTCATGATGCCGACGACCCGTATAACTTGTCGGTGACGGCCAAACAATTCATGGCAGGACTATTGCGTCATGCCGCAGAAATAACCGCGGTAACGAACCAGAACATAAATAGTTACAAACGTCTGGTGCCGGGCTTCGAAGCGCCTGTGCATATTTCGTGGGCACGCAACAACCGAAGTGGTCTTATCCGTGTGCCTGTTCAAAAACGAAACAGCGATCAAACAACCCGAATTGAATACAGATCTCCTGACCCAGCGTGCAACCCTTACCTCGCATTCTCGGTGATTCTTGCCGCTGGTTTACGCGGCATTCGAGAAGGCTACGAACTTCCAGCAGAAGCAGATTCAAACCTTTTTGAAATGGGTGACGACATGCTGGCGAAACTTGGAATCGAGCAGCTTCCTCAATCAATGTCTGATGCATTGCGGGTCATGGAGCGCTCAGAACTCGTCGCAGAAGCACTTGGTGAGCACATCTTTGAATGGTTCTTGCGCAATAAACGTGCCGAGTGGCGCGGCTACAAAACTCACATCAGTCAATACGAACTCAATCGCTACCTGCGTTCGCTCTGAGTGAAATGATGAATAACGAACAAGACCGATTGCTCGTAGTCTTTCCCGATCCGGCACCAATTGATGTCGCACGAACCCTCGATTTGTCGGGCTATTCGTGGAAGGCGGTCAAGTCGAACGATGCGCTCGACAAACTCGAACCCACCCACGGCTGGGCAGGTGCCGTGGTCGATTGCAGCCAAGACCCCGAGTCGGCATGGGCTGTTTGTCGGTCTTTGCGTCGACGCGAAAATCCGATCAGCCGCGTGATCGTTCTTGTCAGTGGCGCACAACTTGCAGATCTTGAAATGCGTGAAGATCTTTTTGATGACTTCTGTCTCGCGCCAGTTCACCCACGCGAACTTGACTCACGGTTGCGACACTTGTTTTATAGCGAGATGTCTGTTTCGCGCGAATCACTGATTGAGTACGGCGGTTTGAGCCTCAACACCGAGACTTATCAAGCATCATTCGGTGGCACTCCTCTTGATCTGACCTACATGGAGTACGAGCTGCTGAAGTTCTTGGCGCAAAACCCCGGCAAAGTTTTCAGCCGCGAAATATTGCTGTCTCGAGTCTGGGGATACGAGTACTACGGCGGTGCTAGAACAGTCGATGTGCATATTCGTCGTCTGCGCGCGAAACTCGGCGAGGAACATGCCAACTTGATCGAGACGGTTCGCAGTGTTGGCTATCGCTTTGGTCAATCTAAGTGGAGCTGATGCGCTCGTGACCGATCAGGCCCTCGAGACGAAAATTGATTTGAGCCTTTCGGGCATGTCATGCAACGCATGCGCAATGACGATCGAAAAAGGTTTGAACAAAATCTCTGGTGTTAATGCAACCGTCAACTATGCGACAGAGTCGGCTCGGATCAACTTTTCAAGCAAACTTACGAACACAGATGCTCTTATCCAAACTGTAAAGTCGCTTGGCTACAGCGCTCGACTACTCGAAAACACGACCGCCGAGATGCTCGATGCAGAAGTTGACGAACGAGTTGCGATGTTGCTCACCCGACTAACTGTTTCGGCATTTTTCTCGATACCAGTGGTATTAATTTCAATGATTGCCAGCCTGCAATTCAAAAATTGGCAATGGTTCGCCCTGGTTCTCAGCGCACCAGTGGTTACTTGGGGGGCGTGGCCATTTCATCGGGCGGCTCTGATGAATGCGCGCCATCGCGCGACGACGATGGACACCTTGATCTCGATCGGCGTATTTGCCTCAACTGCTTGGTCAATTTGGACAATTGTCTGGGGTGACGCGGTTGATCATATTTACCGTGACTCAACACACGAGATGAGCATGACCGGCATGATGAAGTCGGGTGACAGTACTCATATTTATTTAGAAGTGGCTGTCGCCGTAACTGTGTTCTTGCTGGCTGGTAGATATTTCGAGGCCCGCGCGAAAAATCGTGCGAGCGATGCGCTGCGTTCACTGCTCGCGCTTAACGCGAGAACTGCAACAGTTCTTCGAGATTCGCAAGAACTCCTGATTGACGCCTCACTAGTGCGTGTCAACGATCTGATGGTCGTACGACCAGGAGAAATTATTCCGGCTGATGGCGTCGTCGTCGAAGGCAACTCATCGCTTGATTTATCTGCATTGACAGGCGAAAGTGTGCCGACCGATGTGGCACCAGGCGGCGCAGTCACGGGCACGACCGTGAACATCACCGGTCGTCTGATCGTGCGCGCGACTCGTGTTGGTGCCGAGACGACATTCGCCCAAATCACGCGGCTCGTGCGCGACGCACAAACCACGAAAGCACCGGTGCAGCGACTCGCCGATCGCGTCAGCGGAGTCTTCGTGCCGGCAGTTATCGGTCTTTCAATAGTCACTTTTCTCGGCTGGTTTTTTCTCGGAGACTCGACTACTCAGGCATTCACTGCTGCAGTGGCAGTTTTGATTATCGCCTGCCCTTGTGCGCTGGGGCTTGCAACGCCAACAGCGTTGATGGTTGGCAGCGGACGTGCCGCCCAAATGGGCATCGTCATTAAAGGTGTCGACGTTTTGCAAAGTACTCGTCGAATCGACACGGTCGTATTCGATAAAACCGGGACGATCACCACAGGGATAATGCAATTGATTGACGTCTCGGTTGCGCCCGGTGCAGATCGACGCGAGGTGCTCAAGTTCGCTGGGGCTCTCGAACACGCCAGCGAACATCCAGTTGCTCGGGCAATCGCTGCAGCCGCTCGCAAAGAACTGGGCGCTTTGCCTGATGTCAGCGATTTTATTTCATCACCCGGTATGGGAACATCAGGAATCGTCGAGTCACAAAAAGTAATGGTTGGCCGTGAATCTTTGTTCAGCACGTCGCTCGTTGTCGTGCCTGCAGATTTGCGTGATGCCCTTGCCCGAGCAAGGCGTGCCGGAAATACGGCCGTGCTCGTCGCTATTGGTGGTCTTGTCAAAGGCGTTTGTGTCGTCGCCGACCAACCCAAATCAACGAGTGCTCAAGCAATCGCCGAACTAGACAAACTGGGTTTGCGTTCAGTTCTACTGACCGGGGACAACGACTCGACGGCAACAGCCATTGCGATTCAAGTTGGAATAAAAAATGACGAACAACATGTCATCGCCGGCGTACTACCGAACGAAAAAGTTCGCGTGGTCGCCGATCTGCAACAACGTGGTTATGCCGTGGCGATGGTTGGTGACGGGGTCAATGATGCGGCTGCGCTTGCACAGGCTGATGTTGGCATCGCCATGGGCACCGGCACTGATGTGGCAATGAACGCCAGTGACCTGACAATCGTCAGTGGTGATTTGCGACTGGTCGCCGATGCGATTTTGCTTTCACGAGCCACTTTGCGCACGATCACGGCCAATGTTTTTTGGGCGTTTGCGTACAACACAGCGGCGATTCCATTGGCCGCACTTGGTTATCTCAACCCGATGTGGGCGGGGTTGGCAATGGCTCTTTCGAGCATCTTTGTTGTCACCAATAGTTTGCGATTGCGAAAGACGAAACTCACGCCAAACACTGCGTTCGTGCACGCAACTCGCTGATTGCTTGAGCGCGCCAAGCGCGAGCCGTTCGTTCTGCGATGCCATAGCGCTTAGCAATCGTCGCCGCTGTTTGACCCTCGGCTACCGCACGCAAAACTTCGATGTGTCGCGAATCTATTCCCTGAGTAATCGCCAAACTCAGCAAGTTTTCGAGGCTCACTTGTGGTTCAAAGTCGTCGCTCTGCGGCTGGGCAATAATTTCACTGAGCAGTCTCGGCTCGACGGAGAAAACTTTGACTTTCTTAGAACGATTACCTTGTACGAACGCAAAATATTCGCTGTCCAGAACAAGATTTGAAGCGACTTTGTTTGGGCGACGATGCCATGGATATTGACGAATCACCGTCCATGCACTCGGCAAAACATCTGAGATCGCTGCATCAATGCCGCCTTGCATAATTTGCCCACGGCGCCGGGCAATCGAAATCAACGGTGGCAATATTCTCTGTAAAACAATTCTCGCCGCAAGTTCATCGGTTGATGCTCGCTTGACTAACAGCCAAAGATAACTGTCGCCCTGTGAATCATCGCGCGCGGTGTTGAAACCCGCGCGAGTTAAAACTTGGTCGAGATTTTTGATTTTGTCACCGGGCAATTTCCATGAGTTGGCAACATCAACTTCTTTGCGTCGCGAACTAATTAGTTCCCATTCTTTGATCAATTTCGCGACTGGGCTGTTGGGTCGCTGGGTCAACCCTGGGCTCCAGACCAATTGCGGTGGATGTTTCACTGATAGTTTTTTGTCGTTTTGGGTCATGCCCCAAATCGTTGAAACTCGACATCACCGAAACTGCAACACCAGAACTCACCGCAACTCTCACCAACAAAGATTTATCGAAGAGTTTTGGGCATACTTGATGAATGCGAATAACTTTGCCGTCGGGCACCCAATGCGAAATTGACAAATCGGTGAAAAATCCCACAATGGGGCTGGTTATCGCACCCGATATCTTCGGTTTGCGTCCGCTTTACGACGACCTCGTCAAAAAATTTGCCATTGACTGGCAGTTTGCGGTTTGCGCAGTTGAACCGTTTCCAGGCCTAACTCTGGGCCCAGAAATTGAACCCCGGTTCACCGCTGTTCCATCTTTGAGCGATGAGAATCATCTGCGAGATTTGACCGAGGCAGCAGACTCACTCGAAACTCCAGAGGTTGGGTTAATCGGCTTTTGTATGGGTGGGATGTACTGCTTCAAATCTGCACGGTCTGCAAGATTCAAAAAAATCGTCTCTTTTTATGGAATGATAAAAATTCCCAGTGCTTGGCAAAGCCAAACACAAGGTGAGCCACTCGACTATCTAAACACCGGCCACGCCGATCGCGTACTTGCAATCATCGGTGGCAAAGATAACTACACGCCACCCGCGGATGTTGCCGAGTTGGTTCAACTCAAGGTGCACACGAAGATTTATAAAGATGCCGAACATGCCTTTGCACACGATGCATCACGACCAGCTCATCGTGCGCAAGACGCGACAGATGCGTTCAGCCGAGCCCACTCATGGCTCGTAAATTAATCTGCTAACTGGCGCGAAACTCTAGTTTCGCTCGCATCAAGATGCGATAGCGACGATCATGTTGCTCGAGCCAACCAAGACGAATGAAACTTGCGATTGCTTTGTTGACTCGCTCACGCGATGCGCCGACCATTCCTGCAAGTTCTTCTTGCGTGATCGGCAAGACAAATTCATCTTTGGCGCCTGACAACTCGAGCAGTCTCTTCGCCGTTCGTCCTGTGACATCAAGAAACACGCTGTCTGACAAGACTTCGTCCATCGTCCGAATGCGTTTTGCCAACAATTTTGTCACGCCCCACAACATTGACGGATTTTTTTGAAGTTGCTCGCGCACGATCGCGTACGAGATTTGTAAAACTGATGAAGATTCAATCGCCCTTGCCATTGCGCTGCGCTCTCCGCCATCAAGCAAAGCAAGTTCACCGAACAAATCACCCCGCTCCATAAGCGCGAGCATGCTTTCGCGACTATCTAACGGTCGATTGCCAATTGCGATTGCAATACGACCAGACAACACGATGTACATCGACTCTGGTTTGTCACCCTCTTTGAACAAAACATCACCGCGTTGCAAATTTCGCGTCTCACCTTGAGCAGCAATAGTCGCCAACACTTCGGCAGATGTCTCCGCAAAAAACTCGCTACCTTGAAGAAGTTCGTCATGTCCCATTAGCCAATGACGGTACTACCCTAAATGGACATGAACACCGTCTCAAGGCAACGGGTTGGTGAAAAAATCTGGACGATTGTCGTGGCCGCTGGCTCCGGCTCAAGATTTGGAAGCCCCAAGCAGTTTTCACTAATTAACGAGCGCCGAGTGGTCGACTGGGCCGTTGAAACTGCGCGCCTGGCTAGTGACGGTGTAGTCGTGGTTTTGCCAGCCGAACAGGCCACCCGAGAAGGCGGGGTTGTGGGCGGTGCGACTCGAAGTGCATCAGTTCGCAGTGGTTTGGCTGCGGTACCCAATGACGCCACGATTATCTGTGTTCACGATGCAGCCCGACCATTTGCCTCAGAGTTTTTGTTCGAAGAGGTCATCAATGCGGTGTGCGCTGGCGCAGACGGCGCGGTACCCGGTCTGCCCGTGGTCGACACAATCAAGTTTGTCGGCGAAAATAACGTGGTCGTTTCAACACCAAATCGACGAGATCTGATTGCAGTGCAAACCCCGCAGGCTTTTAGGGCCAAGACACTTCGTCAAGCGCACGCGCACAACCCAGAAGGTACTGATGACTCGACGCTGGTCGAAAATCACGGTTTCAGAGTTGTCGTCGTAAACGGTGATCCGTTGAATCGAAAAATCACCACACCCGAAGACTTAAATTGGGCTCGCGCAGTCTCGCGTGGCGAGGTGTAAAGATTTACCTATGACGATGCAGGTTCGAGTAGGTCAAGGTTTTGATATCCATCGTTTCGTCGATGCAAGTGATGTTGGGCGCCAACTAATTCTTGGTGGCGTTCACTATGCCAACGAGCGCGGGCTCGTCGGGCACAGTGATGCAGACGTGGTGGCACATGCTGCAGCCGAAGCGATACTTGGTGCTTGCGGCCTCGGCAATATTGGTGAGCACTTTCCTGACACTGATGAAAAGTTTAAGAATGTCGACTCAATAAAGTTGCTCCAACTGGTTGCAAAAATGGCACGAGACAATAAATTCGAAATTGGCAACGTCGATTGCAGCGTTGTCTGCGAACAGCCAAAAATTTCGGTTCATCGAGACGAGATGCAACGCATTCTTTCAACCGCAGTAGGTGCACCAGTCACTGTGAAAGGTCGTCGAGCCGAAGGTCTTGGCGCACTTGGTCGATCTGAAGGAATTGCCTGTTGGGCAGTTGCTGTCGTTACACAGAACAACTAGAAAAAAACCGAATGCCAAAAGACTCAAAATCAAACAATCGAAGCGGTCGCTCAAAGAATCGATATGCCAGCAGCGGTAATCGACGAAGCAACCCAAATAGTCCCAAACGAATCGATCTTTCGGGGCGTTCAAACCGTGGTGGCAATCGCCCATCGCAAAAAGAACACGGACTAGGCGGAGAACAAATTGAAGGTCGGCAAGCGGTTCGTGAATTATTGCTCGGCCAGCGGCGAAGAATCCGCGAAATTTGGATTGCCAGCGATATCGAGGCCAGCCCCGTAGTCGAAGATATTTTAGATTTGGCGCGCGACCAGCGAGTTCAGGTGATGAATGTTTCGCGCCGTGAACTCGACCGCGAAGCACGCAGCGAAGCGCCCCAAGGTGTGCTGGCAAAAGCCGACGCAATTGAAGAGACTTTGCTTGCCGACTTGTTGGTTGAGTCGCGCGATACTCCGTTGTTGTTGGTGGCAATTGATGGTGTAACTGACCCAGGTAACCTCGGGGCAATTCTGCGGTGCTGCGACGGCGCTGGTGTAGATGCGGTAATTTTGCCCCGCCATCGTGCTGTGCACATCACACCGACGGTAGCCAAAGCATCTGCTGGGGCGATCGAATACCTCAACATGTGCATCGTCGGTGGACTGCCGAGTGCGCTTGTCGAAATGAAACAAGCCGGGGTATCCATAGTCGGACTTGACGATGCAGCTGAAAAAAACATCTTTGATCTTGGCGAGTTCGCCAAAGAATCGATTTGTTTGGTTTTAGGCGCAGAAGGCGCCGGCATGTCGAGGCTGGCGCGCGAAAGGTGCGACCTCCTCGTCAATATTCCGATGCTTGGTTCGTTGTCTTCGCTGAATGTTTCGGTTGCTGCCGCGCTCGCCACTTATGAGATAGTTAGATCTCGGCGAAACATCAAGTAATCGCCCAGGAAGTGAAATCCAACGTACACTGAACGCGCTATTAACACGCCGGGGTAGCTCAGTGGCAGAGCAACCGCCTTGTAAGCGGTAGGTCGTGGGTTCAATCCCCACCCTCGGCTCAAAGTCAAATAGGATAAGTTATACGAACATGAGCCAAGAACAATCACGTCCCCGTCGCGCCGCAGACGAGCGTCGACCATCCGGTGGTGCGACAAATATCAACTCAACTTTGTCGATCATTATCGCCGTGCTCGCGGTTCTGCTTGGATTTTTTATTCTTCGAGATATTCGCAATGATCAAACTGGTGGAGAAACATCGACTCCGACAGAAGAAACTATTGACCCAACTCAGGCGACACTTGCTGAAGTTCCAGTTGAAACAACTCTTGTAAAGACTGCCTTCAAGGTGCAGATAACAAACGCATCGGGCATGTCAGGTACCGCCGGACAATTGACAACCGAACTTCAAGGTCGTGGATACATCGTTCAGCAGGCGAACAACAAGAGCGAGATCACCCCCAAACAAACGGTGACCGTGGTTTACTATCTGCTTGGCAGTGAGGCTGGTGCTGCGGCGATCGCAAACGAACTTGGCGGTGTTGGCATCGCTGCGATGCCCGAACCAATTCCGACTGAAAGTGGCAAACTTGGCGAGGCCAGCGTTTTGGTTTTACTTGGTACCGATATCGCAGGCAAGCCACTTGGTTCTGGCGCCGCAATCGTGGTGCCGACTGTTGTCCCGACTACAACGGGCTAGCTACTTTTTTTAAGGCTGCGCAAAATCTGCAGTGTTGATTGTTCAATGCAATGCAATGGTTGCGACATTGCCTCTTGTTGCCCGTAAGTTTCAGTGAGGCTAATCGCCTTGATGCGCCCGCTTACATCCGGATGAACATCGCCACAAATTGCGGCTATGCCGATTTCGTGCTCACGAGCAAGTTCGACCATCGAGCCAACAACTTTGCCTGCAAAACTTTCGCTATCCATGTAGCCCTCGCCTGTGATGATGAAGTCAGTTTCTTGTAAAAGTTCATCCAGCAAAACTTCTTCAGCAACTAGGTCGAAACCCGGCACGAGTTGCGCGCCGAGTGCAGCCAGACCGCCAGCCAGACCGCCAGCGGCACCCGCACCTGAGATTTTTGAAACATCAACACCGTTACTTTGTCGATAAATCTGCACGAGCCGTTCAAGTCGGGTTGTCAGAAATTCAACTTGCGCTGCGGTCGCACCTTTTTGTGGGCCAAAAATCTTTGCGGCATCGGTGAATTGCGTCGTGACATCACAAGCAACAACAAACTCAACGCCCTTTAAGCGCGCGGGTGTCTGAATAGCCTTCACCGCGCCAAGACCACCATCGGTTGTCGCCGATCCACCCAGACACACAATTATCCGAGTTGCCCCCAAGTCGAGAGCGGCGTCAATCAACTGACCAGTACCCGTCGTAGTTGCGTCAACTGCGTTGTTCATTTCTTTGCCGCCAGCAAGCAATAGACCCGACGCACAAGCCATCTCAATAATTGCGGTTCCCCGATGCAAACGCCATGGTGCCTGAACTGGTTCACCGAGTGGGCCGGTAACTAGAGTCGTTCGGTTTGCGCCACCAAGTGCGTCAAGAGTTCCTTCGCCACCATCTGCAAGCGGTCGCTCTATGCAATCGTGCCCCAGTTGCCAACACGCATGGCCGATTGCTGTTGCGACTTGTGCCGCCGTTGCAGTACCACGAAACTTGTCGACTGCTGCGAGCACTTTCATATATTTACTTTAGATGTTGCGATGAACGCAAAGAGAGTCGCAACCACGCCTAATATTGTTTCGCATGTTTCTCAACGGCCGATTGCAGAAATCGTTGCTCGCTATAACAATCATTAGTGGTCTGCTGGCACTGTTTTTTTCGCAGCGTGGCGTTGAGGAACCAGAACCAATAACGGTCGTCTCGGTTGAAACAACTGTTGTCGTCACTACGACAATCTACGTAGAACCGATTCGTTACGTCGTGCAGAGCGGCGACACACTTTTTGGCATTGCCGAAACTAATCAACTAGATATGCGACTGCTGATGGAAATGAACGGAATCACAGATCCCGATCGAGTCGAAGCGGGACAAGAGTTAATTTTTCCGCCGGCGAATGGCTTTATTCCGGTTGCTCCATCTACGACGATGAAGCCCTGAATCTATTTTTTTCGACTGTTGACCGTCAGATCGGCAATATCACGCATGATTTTGGCGATATCAAAGTCTTTAGGCGTATATATCGCGGCGACACCAAGTTTTTTCAGCCTTGCACGGTCTTCTTCTGGAATAATCCCACCGACGACTAATGGCGCACGAACTTTGAACTTTTTGAGTTGCGAAATAACTTCAGGAACCAAGTCGAGATGCGAACCAGAAAGGATTGATAAACCGATTACATCTGGGTCTTCATCTCGCGCTGAAGCGGCGATTTGCTCTGGCGTCAAACGAATGCCGCTATAGACAACTTCCATACCCGAATCTCGCGCGGCAACCGCGATCTGCTCAGCCCCACTTGAGTGGCCGTCAAGACCGGGCTTGGCAACCAACAGTCTCGGCGGCCCGCCCACAATTGTCTTCACAAATTCGACGACCTGATCCAACAAATGACCTTGCCGACCCGACGTGCCACCCACACCTGTCGGCGCACGAAATTCTCCGAAGACATCCCGCAGCGTCTGCGACCACTCGCCCGTTGTGCCACCGGCGATCGCCAACTCAATTGAAGATGGCATTAAATTTTTGTTTTCTGTAGCGGCGGTCTTGAGTGCTTGCAACGCACGGTCCACAGAAGCCTGATCTCTCGACTTGCGCCACTGCTGCAAATCTTTGACCATCTGTTTTTCAATTTTTGGGTCGACTTTCAAAATATTGTCGGTGTCGCCAAGTGGGGACTGCGCTGACTGTGTGAACGCATTCACGCCAATTACGCGTTGATCACCTTTTTCGATACGACTTGTTCGAATTGACATTGACCTCACAAGACGACTCTTAAGTACTTCGACCGAATCAAATGCACCGCCGAGACTAAGAATTTCGTTCATCTCGGCCCATGCTTGGTCTACGAGTTGCGAAGTCTTGGCTTCGATCACATGCGAGCCGTCAAAAATGTCCTCATACTCTAAGAGATCTGTCTCAAAGGCCAACACTTGCTGCATCCGCAATGACCACTGCTGATCCCACGGACGGGGCAAACCCAGTGCTTCGTTCCATGCTGGCAATTGAACGCTGCGGGCACGTGATTCTTTTGAAAGCGTCACACCCAGCATTTCTAAAACAATTCTTTGCACATTATTTTCGGGTTGCGCCTCGGTCAAACCCAAAGAATTGACTTGCACGCCGTATCTAAAGCGCAACGCACGTTCGTCCGTAATCGAATAACGCTCGCGGCCGATGCGCTCCCATAGTTTTACGAATGCCCGCATCTTGCAAGTTTCTTCGATAAATCGAATGCCGGCATTCACAAAAAAAGAAACTGAGGCGAATACCTGTGGAAACTCTGTTTCTGAAATCTGACCGCTCTCCTTGACCGCATCCAAAATATCGATCGCATTGGCTAACGCAAACGCAATTTCTTGCACTGGCGTGGCGCCAACTTCTTGCAGGTGATATGAACAAATGTTTATCGGGTTCCACTTTGGCGCATTTTTCGCGCACCACGCAATCATGTCGACGATGATTCTCTTTGATGGTTGCGGCGGAAAGATGAAAGTTCCACGCGACAAATATTCTTTGAGAATGTCATTCTGCGTGGTGCCACGCAATTCGCTCGTCGCCACACCTTGTTCGTTCGCATTCGCGACATAAAGCGCCAACAACCAGGCTGCGGTCGCATTAATCGTCATGGACGTATTCATCTCACCTGGCGGAATGCCGTCGAGCAAAGTCTTCATATCGCCCAGATGCACGACTGGCACGCCTACTTTGCCGACCTCACCGCGCGCAAGAATGTGATCGGGGTCGTAACCAGTTTGAGTTGGCAAATCAAATGCAATTGATAAACCCGTCTGACCTTGCGCCAGATTCGTGCGATACAACTCGTTCGATGCACGAGCACTCGAGTGCCCCGAGTAGGTGCGCATCACCCATGGCTCATCGCGTTTAATCGTGCTGTTTGAGTCGCTCACTATCAGTTAAGGCTAGGCGCGTATCTATTGGGTTACGGCAATCTCAACTAGGCGCAGATATTCGTCCCGCCTGACGGAAATTGCGCCGAGACTCGCCAAATGTGGTGTCAACCACTGCACATCAAGCAACGACATATCTGAGGACTTCATCATCTGCACGAGGGCCATCAGTGCCACTTTGGATGCATCGCGCACAAGGTGAAACATCGACTCGCCCGCAAACAGACCGCCGATGCGTACGCCGTAGAGTCCGCCTGCAAGAAATCCATTTTCGTCGATGACTTCGATGCTGTGCGCCCAGCCAAGATGATGCAACTTGACATAAGCCTCGATGAACTCTTCGGTAATCCAACCATTGTCACGATGTGGGGCAGCACAGTTGCGCATCACATTTTCGAAATCAGTGTCAACACGAACTTCAAATTTTCTTGCACTACGGTGCATAGATCGAGAACTCTTCAAACCATCGAGTGGGATGATTGCGCGCATCTGCGGAGACCACCAGATCAAATTGGTTGTCGTCTCGAAGTTTTCAGTCGAGACCATCGGAAATACCCCATGTCGGTAGGCATAGATCAAAGTTTCCGGCTCTAAGTCGGCACCACGACCGACGACGTCGTGTCGCGGCCACTTTTCTTTGTCAGGAAACTCCCAGACGGACTCACCAAGACTTGTCGGCAAGTCATTGAATTTCATTTAGTTTGAAACTAGTAGCTGTAGAAACCCTGTTTAGTTTTTCGCCCAAGTTTGCCCTGGCTGACCAGTTGCTTGAGCGTCGGTCGCGGTTCGAGATTGGCAGATTCGAATTCAGAGTGAAGCGCGTTGAGGATCGCCACGGAGGTATCCAGCCCGACAAGGTCGAGCAAAGCAAATGGACCCATTGGAAAGTTGCAACCACCCTTCATTGCCACATCTATGTCTTCCATAGTTGCGGTGCCAGCTTCAAGCATTGCAATTGCGTTGTTCAGATATGGAAACAGCAATGCATTGACGATGAAGCCCGCACGATCAACGACTTGCACCGCGTCTTTGGCGCAGGCTTTGACAAAATCGTTGGCTTGAGCGATCGTTTCATCGCTTGCCGTAACCGGTCGAATCACCTCGACCAGCGGCATCAACACTGCCGGATTAAAAAAGTGAATGCCACAAACCTTGTCGGGGCGATTCGTTGACTTGGCCATTTCAATAACTGGCAATGTGCTCGTGTTGGTCGACAAGATACAAGTTGGCTTGACGACTTTGTCAAGCGCCGTGAACAGTTCTTTCTTGGTCGCAAGATCTTCAGCCACCGATTCGATGATCAAGTCACAGTTCGCCAGGTCTTCAAGTTTGCTCGTGACACAAATATGTGCCATCGCCGCCTCTTGCTGATCTTGCGTGATTTTTGACTTGGCAACCTGCTTTTTAAGACTGTTCTCAATTGCCGTCTTTGTCGCATCTGCAGTTTCTTGGCTGCGTGAACGAATCACGACGTCGATGCCCGACTTGGCGACGACCTCGGCAATACCCGAACCCATGATGCCTGAACCGATTACGCCGACGAGTTTCACCCGAGCGACTTTAGTTGCGACGAGATAGTTTGCCAAACCGTGGCTGATCGATCATCTTTAGTTCACTCTGCGCCGATAATCTGCTTACCGTGAACACTGGGCAAATCAGCGCACTAATTGACGATCCACAACGATTGATCAGCCTTGAGGCGGTGCACAATTTTCGTGACCTGGGTGGATACCCAACGATTGATGGCAAAACCACAAAGTGGCGCACACTTTTTCGCGCAGATGGCCTATACCGACTGACGACCGAAGATGCGCAGACGGTGATCGACCTCGGGGTGCGAACCGTCATCGACTTGCGCACACCAAACGAGGTTAAGACTCGCGGCACATTCCCGGTAAAACAGTTTCCGGTCAACTTTCATCATTTACCAATAATTGATGCGACCTGGAACGACGGCGACACACCTGAAATTGAAGATGTCGTTGAGTTTTTGGTTTGGGCATATCGTGAGATGCTCGAACACGCCTCAAAGAAATTTGCCGATGCGATTAAATTGATCGCCGAACAAGATGTTTTGCCCGCAGTTTTTCACTGTGCAGCCGGCAAAGACCGCACGGGTGTACTCGCCGCGTTTATTTTGTCGATTCTCGGCGTGCCTGCAGAAATTATCAGCGCCGACTACGGCAAAACTGCCGAAGGTCACGCGCGTCTAATCAAATGGGCAGAAGTCAACCAACCTGAGTTGGCAAATGCTTATGCAAATATGCCGGCGCGGTTTGCTGCTTCAGACCCGCGTGCAATGGCAGTGATTCTTTCTGACCTGAACACAAAGCACGGCTCGGTGCAGAACTATCTGCGAGAAATTGGCGTTGATGAGAAGACTTCCACTGCACTTCGTGCAGAGTTGCTGGTTTAGCAACTATTAGCTTTCGCTGATAGTTACTTTCACGATACGTAGTTCTTCATTTGGTGGCACACCGTTTGATGCGGGGTCGCTGTTGCCTGCTTTATCAAGCGACGACAATGTCGTGTCGAGGCCTTGTGTGACTTGTCCGAATAACGAATAGTTCGGCTGAAGCGTCATGCCCTGTTCACCCGAAATAATAAAGAACTGGCTGCCGTTTGTGTTTGGCCCCGAATTGGCCATCGCCAGTGAGCCAAGTTTGTATTCGCCCGCTGCCGGAAGTTCATCGGCGATCGAATAGCCCGGCCCGCCAGAACCTGTGGCAGTTGGGTCACCGCATTGCACAACAAAACTTGGTATCGCCCGATGACAAACTGTGCCATCAAAATATTTTGACCGCGCCAGGTTGACAAAGTTGTTGACCGTACCAGGCGCTTTAGTCGGGTCGAGCACGATTGTTAAGTCGCCTTTGTTGGTCGAGACAAGTGCCGTATACGTCTTGGCTAGGTCGATGCAAAGTTTCGGCGGAACGGTGAATTTTTGAATCTGCTCGCCTGATCCATCGGCCGGCGCGCACTCTCCTTGACCATATTCAAATGGTCCTGCAGGTGCCGGAGCAGGTGTCGTTTCAAGTGTTTCAGTGATCGAAGTTTCGGTTGTTTCTTGTGTCTGAATGTCATCGCCATCAGGCCACAGATTGATGGCGGCAACAATTATCACTACGACGCCAACAAGCACCGCGATGCGAACGCCACGGCGAACTACTTTTTGTCGCTGAATCTGTTTTTCGAGTTCGCCCTGGCGCGCTCGACGATTTTCTTTTTGACGATTTCGTTTATCTGTGCCCATGAGGTGAAAATGCTACAGGTCGACAACACCATCAGCGATAGCGTTGAATGCCGTGGCGTTGATCGTTCAAAAATATGGTGGCACATCGGTTGCCGACCCCGAGCGCATGCGCAATGTCGCCCGCCATATTGCCGCCACAAAAGCGCAAGGCAATGATCTCGTGATCGTTGTTTCAGCAATGGGTAAAGCCACGGACAACCTGATGGATCTTGCCCGCCAAGTGTCTTCAGCAACAACGGGTCGTGAAATGGACATGTTGCTCACAACCGGAGAACGCATCAGCATGTCTCTGTTGTGTATGGCTCTTCAAGACATGGGCGTCGAAGCGATGAGTTTCACCGGCAGTCAAGTTGGCATCATCACCGACACGGTGCATGGCCGAGCAAAGATTCTTGAGATCAAAGGTGACCGTGTTCGCGAGGCAATCGGCGAGGGCAAGGTTGCCGTCGTCGCAGGCTTTCAAGGCGTCAGCACGGCAAAAGAAATTACGACACTTGGTCGTGGTGGCAGCGACACTACGGCGGTTGCGCTCGCCGCAGCATTGAAAGCCGATGCCTGCGAAATTTATACGGATGTGACCGGCGTGTTCACCGCAGATCCGCGCATCGTGCCTCAGGCTCGTAAGTTAAAACACCTCGAGTTCGACGAGATGCTCGAGATGGCAGGTGCCGGCAGCAAAGTTTTGGCGTTGCGCAGTGTCGAATTTGCTCGCAATCACAATGTCCCGATTCATGTGCGCTCAAGTTTCACTTGGGAGCAAGGCACGTGGATCACAAGTGAAGAACGAAAAGGAGAAAACAATATGGAAGAACCAATCATCTCGGGAGTGGTTCATGATGCCAGCGACGCAAAAATTACCGTGTTGGGCGTGCCCGACCAACCTGGCGTCTCGGCTGCATTGTTCGAGCCACTCGCCGCAGCCAATGTCAACGTCGACATGATCGTGCAGAACACTTCGACGGCGGGAACAACCGACATTTCATTTACCTTGCCAAAAACGGACGTCGCAATCGCCGAACCAATTGTCGCAAGAATTGCCAAGCAAGTAGGTGCGACAGGCGTTACGCAAGACACGAACATCGCCAAAATTTCACTCGTCGGTGCAGGCATGAAGTCGAGCCCGGGCATCGCCGCAAAGATGTTTAGGGTTCTGGCCGACAACAAAGTCAATATCGAGATGATTTCAACGAGCACGATTCGAATTTCGGTCGTTGTAGCGGCGCCGATGCTCGAAAAAGCTGTGCGTTCACTGCACACAGCGTTTGATCTCGACAGCGGAGAAGATTATTCGGCGCCACTACCAATACGCAAGTAGGTTTGAATAAATATGAAGTCTCGTCGCGCCATTGGTTTGCGCGCGCATCACCTGCCATGGAGTTCTGCCGGAAACCTCGCCGATAACGATCTGACTGCCGATGACGTGGTGCGTGAAACTGGATGGGTCTTCAACAACCAAACTGGCGACGAACTAACGCTTCAGGCTTTCGTTGAAACAGGCGACAAAGAAGTGCGGCGATACATCCGGTTGTTGCAACTTGAATCGTTTCCGTTCGAAGACTCAACTCTTCTTGAAATTGGCAGCGGTATCGGTCGTATGACATCGAGTTTCACCAATCGTTGCAACGCCGTGATTGCCGCCGATGTTGACTCTGCATTTCTCGAGCGATGTCGTCAGACTGTTGCGAGATTTGGTCGCATTGATCGGTTGAGCACACTGCATGTCGTCAACGGCAAAACCCTCGGGCTCGACAACGCATCGGTCGATCTGGCTTTTTCTTACATCACTTTGCAACATTGTCAGCCACAAGACGCGATCAACCTTGTCGGCGAGGCAATTCGTGTGACACGAAGTGGCGGTCTGGTCGTGCTCAACTTTCGCACCTGGGTACGCAGCGATGTTGCGCTCGTGCCGCTTGGCATTGCCGTGCGCTGGTTATGGAAAATACCAGTTCTTGGTCGGCGCTTGGCACGGTGGCGATGGTCGACTCGCCTGGGTTGGCAAGCAAACAGGCTCAAGCCAGACACGGTGTTGCAAAATTTTGAGTCGCAATTAAGCAATGTCAAAATATTCCACTCGGTAAAGCGCAAAATGTCGGTCGCCGAAGCCCGCAGCGAAAGCGTAAAAACCGTGCCAACGAACAGAATTAATCCAAGCCACTGGTGGTTGGTCGCCCAAGTATCCTAAACGCGTGGCAAAAAAATTATCTTTAGGCATTGTCGGCGCAACCGGCATGGTCGGCAGCGTGATGCGCACACTCTTGGTCGAGCGAAACTTTCCTGCCACATCCGTCCGATTTTTTGCGTCTGCAAGATCGGCGGGCTCGGTAATCGAGTGGAATGGTCAGAAAATCACGGTTGAAGATGCTTCAACTGCCGACACGAGCGATCTTGATATCGCAATTTTTTCGGCCGGTGCAACAACTTCGCGAGCAATCGCCGAAAAATACGCGAAGCAAGGCACGATCGTTATCGACAACTCGTCGGCGTGGCGAATGAACCCAGATGTGCCGCTGATCGTTTCTGAGGTCAACCCCGAAGATATTGCGAACGCCAAACTCGGCATCATCGCCAACCCGAATTGCACGACTATGGCGGCGATGCCGGTGCTCAAACCACTGCACGACGCGGCATCGTTGGTGCGCATGGTGGCAAGCACCTATCAAGCAGTTAGTGGCATGGGCGTTTCTGGTGTGGATGAATTGCACGAGCAAATTAAAACAGGCGCGCCGCGAGCCAATGATCTCACCTACAACGGCGAAGCAATTGCGTTCAAACCTGCGGTTAAGTTTCCACGCACAATTTCTTACAATGTCATTCCGTTTGCCGGCACTTTGGTCGAAGACGGCATGCTAGAGACCGACGAAGAGAAAAAACTTCGCAATGAATCACGAAAGATTTTGCACATCCCCGACTTGCGTGTTTCTGGCACTTGCGTTCGAGTGCCTGTGTTCACGGGCCACTCGCTCTCGCTGACCCTTGAATTTGAAAAAGACATCACCGTCGAGCAGGCTCACAAAATTTTGTCGACTGCAGTCGGTGTCTGTGTCGTAGATGTGCCGACACCGCTAATTGCCGCGGGCAAAGATCCGAGTTTTGTGGGGCGAATTCGTCAGGATCATTCAATAGACGGCAACAAAGGTTTGACGCTGTTTGTTTCGAACGACAACTTGCGCAAAGGTGCGGCCCTAAACGCCTTGCAAATTGCCGAAGTTATTGTCGCGAACCGAAAATAGTTTTTAGACTTCGACCGGCACGCCTTCGTGCCACTGATTGCCAGCCACCACGGCATCCGCCGCGCGTCGAAGCCGCAACGAATCAAGTGGCTTGATCAACCAACCCTGCGCGCCGCTGCGCCTGGCCAAATGAACATCGGCGACCCGATCGAGCAACATCAGAACGGGCACCATTGGCGCGCGACCGTCGCTGTGATCTAGGCGCAGATCCATTGTGACTGCCATCGCGCCCATTGATCCGCATTGCAAATCTAAAACAGCGAGATCAGGTGTGCGTTGCTTTATGGCACGTGACACATCACGACCATCGCTGCAAACGACGAACGAAGTTTCAGGTGTGCCAAGGGCCGCATGCACTTCATCAAAAACCCATTGAGCATCAGTTGCCAACAAAATATGCACGCGCAAATGTTAGCGTAAACGCCAGCGCACAAACATCTGGAGAGCGAATTGCAAAACTCAGTTAAGAAATTGCGGAAAACAATGTTGTTTGCGATGCTCGGTTCGGCGTTAGCAATGACTTTTGCTGCGTCAACAACTGTGAACGCCGAAGGCGGCACCAACGATCTGGCGCCAGTTGACGTCGTTGAAGTGAGCGGACTTATCGACGAGATAGTTGCGAACGAAATCGAGCAGGCAATTGATCGAGCCGAATCGTCAAGTTCGCAGGCGATTATTCTGCAGGTCAATTCTTTGGGTGGCGTTATATCGACGACGCGCATGGAAGCATTGTTCAACAAAATTATTGGGTCGAAGATTCCTATTGCGGTTTGGGTGGGGCCGACGACAGCTCGGGCCTATGGCAGTGCGGCACAGTTGTTGGCAGTTGCCGATGTTTCGGCGATGGCTGACGGCACACGAATCGGCAAAACCGGAAAACTTTTGACGACAAGCGCCGGTGAAGTGAGTTTTGGTGATGCATCAGCGACACTGCGAGTCTCGACTCTCAACTCAAAAGAAGCCAAGAATCGTGGTGCACTCAAATTGACAACCGACGACGAAGGTGTGCCCGTATTGCGCAACATGTTGCTAGCGATGAACGGACTCTCGATCAAAGGCAGGGTTTTGCAAACCGTTGTAGATGTCAAATCTGAATCAGGTGACGAGTTGGTACGCGAAGCGGCCACGACGCGATTTTTCAAACTTGGATTCTTCGAGCAACTGTTGCATACCGCAGCCAGCCCACCAATCGCATATTTGTTTTTTGTTATCGGTCTCGCTCTAATAATTTTCGAGTTTTTCACCGCCGGAATCGGCATTGCAGGAGTTGTCGGCGCAATCTGCATATTGCTCGGTGGTCACGGTCTGGCTACTTTGCCGATTCGTGGGGCAAGTCTGGCGTTGATGATCCTCGCAATGTTGATTATGTCGATCGATGTGCAAGTCGGGATACCAAGATTTTTCACGGGTCTCGGTTTGGCACTCTTGGCAATTTCGAGCCTGACTCTCTTTCGCGACAGTGACGGAGGCGAAATCAGATTGTCATGGCTGACATTCATCAGCTCTATGATCACAATTTCATTGGCGTTCGTCGTTGGCATGCCGTCGATGGTGCGAACGCGATTTGCTACTCCCACGATTGGTCGCGAGTGGATGATCGGCAGCACCGGAAAAGCGGTCGGCACGATTAATCCGTTGGGCATTGTTCGCATTCATGATGCTGACTGGCGAGCACGCACGAATCGTGCGACACCGATTCAAGATGGTCAAGAGTTACGTGTTGCTGCAATTGATGGTGTCACTCTTGAAGTTGAACCACTTGAAGGTGCGGCGCGCGATTATCGCGAGATGCGCAAACCAAAAGCCGAATAATTCTTAGGCTTGTGATGGCTCGCCATCAAGCCTTGCACCACCGATTCGCAAGTCGCCCGATCGTTTGGTGATCGCCCGTCGGTCAAGTGCCTCGAGCAGCGGCACGGCGTGTTTACGCGTGATGCCAAGACTTTCACGGAATTGCGAAACAGTGAACCCTTGCGGATGTTGCTGCAAGATTTTTTGCACGACCTGGCGTGCGGTTTCAAGTGCACTGACATGAAATACGATGCCGTCAATGTCGATGAACAACCCCCGCTGCACGATTTGCCGAACAATATTTCTGTCGAGCGTCTTCGTGTCTGGCGGGGTGATGCCAGCCGTGGCGAACAAACCGACATACGGGTGCTCGGTTATCGACGAAGCACCTTTGATGCGGGCACGTCCCATTTCGACAACGACATCGGGCAAAGTTGCAAGAACTGCCTGCTCATGGGGCTTGAGTCGCGAAATCTCTAACCCCTCGGAGTTTTTGGCGAGTTTCATCGCCAGTTCTTTTCGCTTTTCGTCTAAAAGTTTTGGCGTAGTCAGCCAATTGCCCACTATTGATTCTCGAATTTCGCCTGTCAAAAGTTCGAGATCCTTTACGGTGATCCATTGGCGCTCGCCGATCACGCGATCAACAGAGCGATCAGGCTTCGCCTTTGACGCTCGCACAGTTGGGGCGATATCGAGCACCTCGCCGCCGCCGATTGTTTGTTGTCGACCCGACTCGCGCAAGATATAACGATCGCCGGGCAAAATCGGAATCGCAGTTTGCAACGCAATTCGTACTAAGCCGCTTTCGTTGGCGTGCAACTCGCGCGTGCCGATCAGACGAATTTTGACCGCGAACTCACCTGAACCGATGTAGACCGAATAACTTCCGCGTCGAGTTACGCGGTTTTGCAGCGTCGGCACGATTGTCAACGAGGCGTCAAACATCGTGCTGGGCAACCATTGCTCTTTGTTGACCAGCGCATCGCCACGAAAGATTTCGTCATGACTGACGCCAACGAGATTCAGTGCACATCGATGACCTGGCGCAAGTTCGTTCGCCGACTGTTCATGTTGTTGAATTTCGCGCACACGCACGCGTTGTTGGGTGCGTACGATCGTCAACTCGTCATCAAGTTTTAGCGCACCATCGATCAAAGTGCCGGTAACCACGGTGCCCGCCCCGCGCGCCGAGAACGAGCGGTCGATCCACAATCGTGGTCGATTTCTGTTTCGCGTGCCGCTACCACGTTGTGATTCTGCGATTAGTGAGTCAAGCGCGAGACGAATTTCGTCGAGACCAGTCGATGCCACCACGGAGACACCGATAATCGGTGCGCCGCTTAAAAACGAATCGCAGAGTTTTGTCTTAATTTCGTCGCGACGAACGGTTGCAAGTTCGGCATCTACTAGATCAACTTTGGTCAGGGCAATGACCCCATGATTCAGACC
>CAMBWL010000002.1 GCA_945871625.1 Bifidobacterium breve | reverse complement strand
CCTGCGCCACGAATCGGTTTCAATGTTTCGCGTTTGGCGTAATCGAAAACCATTTCGTAGACATCGGCAAAGGATTTGCCCTCTGAATCTTCACTTTTTGACGAATTAACCTTGAAACCAGTCACGAAACCATTCTACGGCGCGACTGCCTGAGTTAAGGGTAGAAGTTTATTGACATCCATCCGTTCGTCACCAAAGGAAAGCGCCGTTACCAAATCATTCCAAATTGAACGGTAAAAGTTAAGTGTTGACACTCCTGAACCGTTCATGATCAACGAGAACACACTGCTGCGCTCTTCGTCAAATGGAAACATCCCAGACAGGGATTTGACACCGTTCAGAGTTCCAGTCTTTGCAAGCATCGTTCCAGAGCCAGCACCCGACATGAATGTGTCACGCAATGTGCCTGTCTTGCCTGCCAATGCCATTGCTTTCGTAACCAAACCATTTCGCCCATCACGTTGCAACAATTGCGTAATCAAATTGCAAGTCAACCGATTACCCCGATCCAAACCAGACCCGTCGATCAGGGCGACCCCTTGGCCAGGCAATCCCCATTCGGCGATCTTCTCTGCAATCACGGTTAAACCGTCAACGCGTGTCGCAGAATTTCGACCAACGAGTCCGATTTCCTTTACGATCAATTCAGCCGTGTTGTTGTCGCTATTCGTCAGCATTTCAACCACGATTTGATTCATTGGCACTGACTCGATTGTCGCGATCACCGGCATATCCATTGATGCTGTCCCAACATCAGGCGCATCTCTGACTGCAATTCCGCGCGACACGAGCAATTTGGTGAATTCACTCGCCGCAGCAAAGGCCGGATTTGATGGCTTAAGTGGCGTACCAGTTATAGACCCATCGTTGATCATCAATGCGCCAAGTGGTCCCGCCTCTACGCTTCGAATTCCGTCACCCCAACTCGGCACGTACCTCTCCCGATCATAAATTGACTCATCGCCGATCACACCACCCTCAACCGAGGTGACCCCCATCGCCACCAATGCGTCAACTAGTGCTTCAACATCCGTCGGGGTCAGGGTCGGGTACTTCTCGGTAACTGGATACGCACGTGTTGTAAGCAACGGATCCCCTGATCCAACCAACCAGAGATCGCCGCGCACGACCGAGTCGGCGACAATGCCGAGCACCCTCGTCGCGAATTTTCGGTCAGGTCCGAGCACGTCTAAAGCAACTGCGGCGGTAATTAGTTTTTGGTTGCTACCGGGAATCAAAGCCATGCTTGGGTTGACTTCAATGATCGTTTTGCCATCTGTAGAAATCACCAAGCACGACTCGGCGGGCAATGCACCGACCACCTGCTCAAGTTTGCTCTGAACTTTGGCCGCAGATTGAAGATCTACAAGAGTTTGTGGCACCCTGCGGACCGACAAAATCTGAGTGACAGGTGGCGGTTGCAAGGGCTTTTGAATATCCAACGGTCGCACCTCATCGCCTGCAGCAAATGCGACTTGCCAAACCGACAACAGCGGTACGGCGCCAATAACCGCCACTGAAACCAGAGCGATCATCAGTCTTCGAGTCGACATTCGCTCAGCATTTTGCGAGAGCCGAAGCATCATCTCTCGCGGCTTGACGACTTTCATCTCTATCTAGCCGTACCTTTCCATTTTGTGTAGCGGTAAACATCACCCAGTGCGCGTGCCGCCCTCTGACCGCTCGCGTAACACAACCGTCCAGTTTGTTGCACCGCGACCACTCCTGGATTTGTGGGGTCGGCAACACTAAGTTCAGTCGCCACCAAAATTGGTTTCCCTGTTTGCTGTGAAAGTTCTGCAGCCACCTCGGCATACTTCGTGTCTTGTCGTTCGTGATAGCTGACGATTCGATTCAATTCGAAGTCATCAAAAAACTTTCCTTCACGCATCAGTCGCGCTTGATTCGACTGAATTCCGAGTCCTAAAAAGATCATCGAGTCAACTTTTGGATGCATCGCGATCAAGCGCATCACGTCGGCGATGGTCTCACGAGTTTCTCCACCCGCGCAGTCCACGGGATTATTGCGACTCCATCGCAGTGGTAGCAATTCAGAAATAGCAATCGACAAATCCTCAGGCAACGACATCAAGTTCAAGACCTGTTCGTCGGCAACCACATCTGATGTGACCACGCCCCACCCACCTACTGTCGTCAAAATAATCGTGTTCGGCCCTTTGGGCAGTGGTTGCGTCGCGAAAGTTGCGGCAACGTCAAACGCTCGCTCCGCATCAGCTACGCGGATCACACCAGAATCGTCGCACACTCCGTCAAAAATACGGTCGTCGCTGGCGATCGCTCCCGTGTGACTGGCCGCTGCACGAGCACCACTTTGGGTTGCGCCACCTTTGAGCACGACTAGAGGCTTGACCTTGGCGAGCGTACGCATCGACTGCAGCAATCGTCGACCATCCTCTACACCCTCGATATAGGCAAGAGCCACAGATGTTGCCGAGTCGGTCGCGAAGTACTCGAAGAATTCAGGCACCCCGACTTGCGCGGCGTTACCCGCCGAAACTGCCCGAGCGATACCTACTTTTGTTTGTCGAGCGTAGTTCATGAAACTCGAAACGAAATTGCCACTTTGACTGACAACAGAAATTGATCCACTCGGTGGGTATGGTCCGACGATCTGGGCGCACAAGTTTTTTGGCGTGCTGACAACTCCTTGCCCATTCGGACCAACGAGCAAAATATCCAGACTCTTTGCCAAGTTGCGGAGTTCTTGCTGTGCGGTTTCACCATCTATGCCAGACTCGCCATATCCAGCAGAAGTCACGTATACGGCTTTAACTCCCTGACGTGCACAGGCTCGCAAGATTTCAATATTTGTTGACGCCGGCGTACAAATAAAAGCCAAATCCACAGCATTATTTGGAAGTTCATCAACTGAAGCCAGACAGGTGACGCCAAGGACATTTGATTTCTCGAGATTCGTCGCAAAAATTCGACCCCGATAACTGCTGGCCAAAATATTATGTAACGACACGAACCCAAATTTGCCAGGATGAGTCGACGCACCGACGACAACAACTCCTTCGGGTTCGAACAGTGCGGCAAAATGTCCGGGCGAAATCCAATTCTGAATCGAAGGTGCGATGCTTGTTGGCCGGTTGTGTCGTTCAATCAGCGCATCAACCGCAACGATTGAACCGTCCTGTCTAATAATCAACGGATTTATATCCACAGAAACAACTGACTCGTCGGTGACACCAAGATTTGACACGGCGATAAGCACCTCGCACAACTGCTCGGCGACGAGCGGTTCATCGCCACGAAAGTTGCCGAGCACATCTTGCTGCTTGAGTCGCGCAATCATCCGACGGGCACCACTTTGATCTATTGGTGTCGGTGCAAAAACAAAATCGTCAAGCACTTCGGCGAAAATTCCACCAAGACCACACATAACGAACGCTCCGAATTGCGCGTCGCGCACGAGTCCAACAATCAGTTCGCGCCTTCCCTTTTCCATTTTGGCTACCAACAGCGAAACTTTGCCGTCGGCAACGGTTGCCTGAGCGAGAAGTTCGGTGGCTGCGTTAAGAGCCTCCTGTGCATTTCGGACGTTCAATCTGACTAATCCGCGCTCTGACTTATGACTAATCGAACTTGCGCAAAGTTTTATTGCCACCGGAAATCCAATTTTGGTAGCGGCGTCAATTGCTTGTTCAGCCGCAAAGATTTCTGTCTCATCGGCGAAATTGACACCGAACTTTCTCAGTATCTTCTTCGATTCGACCTCTGAAATCATCGTTTGCTGCGAATTCGACACGTCGTAACAGTAGTGTGAGATCGTCCCCGAAAAGATAAATTGACTCCGTGCAAATAATCTCCGCTCTATTCGTAGAGAACTTTGCGTTGCGCCAAGCCCCTGGTCCAAGCACCCGTATCGACCTGACTGGTGCGTTCTTTTCTTTTGCCGCACCGACACCTGTACCCGTCACAATCGATCCGCACTTGGTCGTGCTGGTTTATTGCCCTGAGAGTGAACCCGGCAATTCGCTACTTGAAGTCGTATTTCGAAGAGGTGCCTCAGCCGACGATGAGCAACTCGCCCGCAATGTCAGCCCGTTCACAGTCGAGCCGGGCAAATTCACATATCGCCTCGTGCGCGGCGAACTTGCCATTTCGCAATATGGTCAGATTTTTGCACATTGTCGAGTCGGCACGGGACAGTGGCATTTAGTGCCTCTGACGATCCTGCCACCAGTTGAGCCGGCATCAAATCCGACCTGACCCGTTTTACCAACTAGTTTTAGCGCAATGGTTTCGAAACTCTCAACACAGCAAGACTCGCAGGCGGTCTCGTGCATTCGTGGCTTAGCCATGGACGCGCCACTGATCGCGAAAAGTGGGCATCAAGGCACGGCGATGGCCCTCGCACCGCTCGGACATGTTTTATACAGCAGAATTTTGCGCCATAATCCCCAGAATCCGAGTTGGAAGAATCGCGATCGCTTCATTCTGAGCAATGGTCATGCCTCAATCTTGCAGTATGCATTGCTGTTTTTAAATGGTTACGGCCTCGAAATTGAGGATCTTAAAAAGTTTCGTCAATTCGGTTCGATGACTCCTGGTCATCCCGAAGTTGGTCACACTCTTGGGGTCGAAGTCACGACGGGCCCACTTGGGCAAGGTTTCGCCAACGCCGTCGGCATGGCGATCGCCGAGCGAAACTTACGCACTCGCTTCGGCGCCTCCGCCTGCGATCACAATACATATGTGATTGCCGGAGACGGTTGTTTCATGGAAGGAATAAGCCACGAAGCGGCGTCACTCGCCGGACATTTGAAATTAGATCGTCTGATCTGCATCTTCGACGACAACGCGATCACGATCGACGGATCTACTTCATTGAGTTGCTCCGATGATGTCGCGAAACGATTCGCTGCCTATGGCTGGAACATTATGCAACTCGGCGAGATCGCCGATGACCTCGATGCACTCGAAGACGCGCTGATAACCGCCCGAGCAACCCGAGGTGCGCCGACGCTTTGTATTTTAAAGTCTCACATCGCCCACCCCTCACCTGACTTCACCGACGCCCACGAGGCCCACGGCAATCCATTTACGGCGTCGCATGTGGCGACTACAAAAAAAATTATGGGCATACCCGACGAACCCTTCTGGGCGCCCAATGATCTGGTGACCGCTATACGCGACCACGCAGTTGCCCGAGGTGATTCGTTAAGCGCGCAGTACGAAAAAGACATCGAAGAAATTGAAGAGCGATACATCTGGGATGCCGCGTGGGCCACTCCAGATTCGTCGTCGTTTAATTCGTTGCTCCCAGAATTCGATAAGTCAACCAATCTCGCAACCCGTCAAGTTATTCAGAAGGTTTTTGACGCTTCACTGCCAGCGCTACCCGGACTAATCGCCGGTTCTGCCGATCTGACCGGCAACACCGGCACGAAACTTTCGAAGCAAACAGCCCAGAGCGTCACGGCACCTGATGGTCGACAAATCTATTTCGGCATCCGCGAGCATGCGATGGGTGCTGCCGTGGTCGGCATGGCTTTGCACGGCGGTGTGCTTCCCGTTTGTGGCACTTTTTTTGTGTTCGCTGATTACATGCGCCCCGCCATTCGACTGGCGGCGCTATCAAAAGCTAAATGCATATTTATTTTCTCACACGATTCAGTGGGCGTCGGCGAAGATGGTCCGACTCACCAACCAGTCGAGCAACTGGCCTCTTTGCGAGCGATTCCAGATCTTCAAGTGATCAGACCTGCCGATCCAAACGAAACAGTCGCGGCGTGGTGTGCAGCAGTTGATCACAACGGACCAACAGCGATCATCTTGTCGCGACAAAGCGTCTTGAGCGTCACCGATGGCTCGGCGGTAAAAAACGGTGTTGGCATCGTTGGCGTGACTATCGCCAAGCCCAAAGTCGTTCTCTTGAGTACGGGCAGCGAAGTTGGCCTTTGCACTCAAGCCGCAGCCGAACTTGCCGACGCCGGCATCTTGGCACAAGTTGTTTCGATGCCGAGTTGGGATCGCTATGAGCGAAGCGACAAGTCATCGCATAAATTAATTTTCCCCGATGGCGTGCCAGTGATCGCGGTTGAAGCCGGCGTGACTATGGGCTGGCATAAATACGCCGATCATGTCATCGGAATCGATCGTTTCGGCGCAAGTGCTCCCGGTGCAATCGCGCTAAAAGAACTCGGCATCAGCGTCGAAGCAATCGTCAAAAAAGTTAAATCATTGTAGATGTCAGATCGACTCAAAATTCTGTACGAAGAATTCGGACAGAGTCCTTGGCTGGATAATTTGAAGCGAAGCTACATCACGTCAGGCGAATTGGCGTCGGTCCGTGACACCGGTATCCGCGGGCTGACTTCAAATCCGACGATCTTTCAGAAGGCGATTCAGGGATCAAGCGACTATTCGTCACAATTTGCAGAGTTGATTGATCAGAAACTCTCGCCCGTCGACAGCTATTGGCAATTGGTTCTTCGTGACATCAACGGAGCGTTAGACGTATTCGCACCGCTCTATCGATCATCCAACGGACTAGACGGCTTCGTGAGCGTCGAAGTTGACCCTGGACTGGCTCACGATCATGCCAACACTTTGTCAAGTGCCAGAGATTTACATTCTAAAATTTCGCGTGCGAACGTGATGATCAAAATTCCTGCAACACGAGAATGCATTCCCGCCATCGCGACAATGATCTCCGAGGCGCGAAACGTGAATGTGACTTTGATTTTCAGCCTCGAGCGATACCAGCAAGTGATGGATGCCTACATTGAAGGTCTTGAGACCTTGGCGATTGATCGACCAGGCAGCGTCGGTTCTGTATCGAGTGTCGCCAGTTTCTTCATTTCACGCGTGGATACCGAGATTGATCGCCTACTTGTCGCCAAAGACAACCCCATGGCCAATGCGCTACTCGGCACTGCGGCCATCAACCAAGCCAAACTCGCCTATGCGATGTTTCGAAAAACTTTTTCTGGTCCACGCTGGAACAGACTCGAGAAACTTGGCGCGAAAGTGCAAAGACCACTTTGGGCGTCGACATCGACCAAGAATCCAAAGTACTCCGACACTCTCTATGTCGACGGCCTGATCGGTGAAGATACCGTCAATACGCTCCCCGATTCGACTGTCAAAGCGTTTCGCGACCACGGCACCCTGAAATCGACGATTCAACTTGATGTTGATCTTGCGCATCAACAATGGTCTGATTTGCACCGTGTCGGAGTCGACGTTTCAGATGTGGCAGAAAGACTTGAGCGCGAAGGTGTGGCTTCATTTCAGAAAAGCTTCGATGAACTAATCGGTGTGCTGAGTGAGAAAGCCGCGGAACTCTCGTAATGCCAGGGCAAGACATCGACAAAATGATCAACGTCATCTTGGATGAGTCGAAAATCAAAACAGACAGACGATTGATCGCTGACCTCATTCGCGAGTCGCTTCAACTTGGTTCTGATTCAACGAGCACTCTTAACCTCAAGATTGCCAGTGCGGCAATCTCAGAAATGCGCGAAGCATTCGCGATGTTCGCCCCATTTTCTGAACGCAAAAAAGTAACTATTTTTGGCTCGGCAAGAACAACAAAAGACGACCCTGTCTACAAACAAACTGAAGCTGTCGCGGCCAAACTGGCGGCAGCCGATTGGATGGTCGTCACGGGCGCCGGACCAGGAATCATGGAAGCGGGAATGTCAGGTGCAGGTCGCGAGATGTCGATCGGCGTCAGTATCCGACTGCCGTTTGAGACTTCGGCAAACTCGATAATCGCCGGTGACGAAAAGTATGTTTCAATGCGTTACTTCTTTACCCGCAAATTGATGCTGGTCAAAGAATCCCAAGCCTTTATTTGTATGCCAGGTGGGTTCGGCACGCTGGATGAAATGTTTGAATTGCTGACCCTTTCACAAACCGGAAAGGGCAACCCCGTGCCGATAGTCGTTCTAGATCTACCCAATGATCCTTTCTGGCAAAGTCTCGATGCTTTCGTTCGTCAAACCTTGGTGCCAAGAAAACTGGTTTCGAACCAAGACTTGGCGTTGTATCGCATCTGTTCGAGCGTCGACGAAGCAGTAGCAGAAATCACTAATTTCTATTCTGTTTATCATTCGATGCGATTCGTCGGCAAACGATTGGTGTTGCGACTCAATCGTGAGCTATCCGAGCAACATGTAAGCCGCTTAAATAGCGATTTTGCCGATATTTGCGTCGATTCAACGATTCAGAAGATTTCTCCAACCAAGCCCGAAACTGACGACGACGACAATCTCGACAAGGCACGAATCGCATTTCAGTTCGCCCGTCGCGACTTTGGACGGTTGCGTCAATTAATCGACGCAATCAACTCGCCTAACTTCGACCCAACAAACTGATCGCCTTCTCAATTGCCCTGCGGGCTTGGGTCAAGGTACGTTCAAGTTCTGGTCGTTTTGACTCACCTGCAGCGTGAGACTGTTTTAGAACTGTCAGTGCTTTGTCGGCCAACTGCTCAGAGATCAATTTCAATTTTTGAACAATGTCTTGTGAATCTTCTTCAAATGAATGCATGACCCTACAAGTATGCCATTAGCCTGCACCGAGATGTCACAGCCTGAAGAACTTCACGAGTGGATCAGTTTTGCCGATCCTGATCTTGAACAGACTTGGATGATCGATGCAACTTTTCTGAGGTCGAATTGGACATGCATTTACGGCAACGGCTGTCAAGGCGTACTAGATGACCCCGCTCCTGAACTGAACCAAGGTTGTTGCAGCTATGGTGCGCATTTTATTGACAAAGAAGACTTGGCTTCAGTAAAAAAATCAGTCAAGCGATTGACTCCCGAGCATTGGCAGAATTTTGAACAAGGCAAAAATAATAAATGGTTAGCCAAAGACAAAGACGGCACTGACACCACCACGTCATATAAGGGTGCCTGCATATTTCATAACAGAACAAACTTCGAAGGTGGAATGGGATGTGCTTTCCATGTGGCGGCCTCTGCCGCCGGTGAGCGTCCAATGGACTGGAAACCCGATGTTTGCTGGCAGGTACCGCTTCGACTCGAACAACACGAAGAAGACGAGAAGCATATTTTGTCGATCGTCCGCGAGTGGAAACGTCGCGATTGGGGTGGCGGCGGACACGACTTTCACTGGTGGTGCACCGATGACTCTTCGGCATTCGTCGGCTCTAGACCCGTCTACAAGTATCTCAAGGACGAACTAATCGAACTGTGTGGCGACGAAATCTATGAAATGATCGTCAAACAGTTGCAAAAACCCCGCACAACTTTCTTGCCCCATCCGCAAGTCAGACGCAAAATAAAAGTTTAGTTCTTACTGCCTTTATTTGACTTGCGCCGATCTTCGACGCTCAAAAAACGTTTGCGGATTCGAATGTTTGATGGCGTCACCTCGACGAGTTCATCCTCGCCGATCCATTGAATTCCGGTTTCGAGCGTATGTGTCACTGGTGTGGCTAATTTCGGCCCGTCGTCATGACTATGGGTACGAATGTTGGTCAGTTCTTTGGCACGAACTGAATTGACGACCATCTCGTCTTCGCGTGCGTTCTCACCAACGACCATTCCCTCGTAAACCTCGACGCCCGGCGCGACGAACAAAGTGCCACGAAGTTGCAAATTGTCCAAGGCATATGCAGTAGTCGAACCTTTTCGATCAGAAACCATTGCGCCGCCCATGCGATGCGGCAACTCACCGGCCCACGGCATGTATCCGCTCAGACTTTGATGCAAAAGTGCTGTACCGCGCGTCACGGTCAACAGCAACGATCTGAACCCGATCAACCCACGCGAAGGTGCTTGAAAACTGACGATGGTTCGCCCGCTGTCCCCTTGCTCGAGATTGATAACTCGCCCCTTGCGTGGTGCGAGAGCTTGGGTAACGGCGCCGACATACATATCTGGCACATCAATCGTGCCAGCCTCGAGAGGTTCTTGCTTCTTGCCGTCAATTTCTTTGGTGATTACCTCGGGTCGGCTTACTTGCAATTCATAACCCTCACGACGCATGTTTTCAATCAACACGGCAAGTTGCAGTTCGCCTCGACCAGCAACCTCAATTACATCGGGGCTGTCGGTGGTGTTGACTCGAATTGAAACATTGCCGAGTACTTCTTTGAAAAGTCTTTCACTCAAATGACGACTGGTGAGGAAGGTGCCTTCACGGCCCGCGAATGGCGAAGTGTTGACGCCGAAACTCATTCGTAGAACTGGTTCATCCACCTCAAGACGAGGTAACGCGGGAGCATTTTCTAGCGCGGCAACCGTATCGCCAACCTCGACCTCGTCGATGCCAGCAAGAATGAACAAATCTCCCGCAGCCACTTGGGCAACCTCTTCACGGCTGATGCCACGGAATGCGAACAGAGTCGAAATTTTTCGCTTAATGAATGGGGCGGGATTTGCCGGTGTCGGATGTTGCCACACACAGATCATGTCGCCTTTTTTCATTACTCCTGCTTCAACTCGTCCAATCGCCAGTCGACCCAAATAATCAGATGCATCAAGGTTGGCAACAAGTGCCTGTAGTGGTGCATTCGGATCTGCTGTCGGCGCAGGAATCGTGTCGAGAATGGCGTCTAGCAAAGGCACCAGGTCGGCGTTTTCTGCTGGCATGCCGATTCCCTTCATTGATCTTCCGTCACGAGCAACCGCGGAAATAACGGGGAAACTTAGGTGATGATCATGATGCGCGAGGTCGAGAAAAAGTTGCTCAACTTCATGGAGCACTTCCTCTGGTCGAGCATCGGCGCGATCGACTTTGTTTAAAACTACGACCACCGGCAAATCTCTGGCCAATGCCTTGGATAACACGTACCTGGTTTGTGGCAGCGGACCTTCGGCAGCATCGACCAAAAGCAGAATTCCGTCAACGAGTGCGAGTGCTCGCTCTACTTCACCGCCAAAGTCTGCGTGACCCGGGGTGTCCACCAAATTGATCTTTGTTCCACGCCACTCAATTTCGGCTGCTTTCGCCAAAATAGTGATGCCGCGCTCGCGTTCTTGATCGTTTGAATCCATCACGCGGTCGACAACTACTTGGTGCGCGGCGAAAGTTCCACCGCTCTTAAGAAGAGCGTCCAACAAAGTGGTCTTGCCATGGTCTACGTGCGCTACTAGCGCGAGGTTGCGAATGTTATTAATGGGGGTCTCAGTTCGGTTTCAGGAAATTTCTTCGTCCGTGTCATCGGCGATTTCATCGCCGTTTTCATCGAACCTAACGCCATAGCGTTCAGCAATGGCCGCGTATTCATCTTCTTGTGATTTCGACTTACTTTCTTTGGCAACACCAAGATCTTCAGCCGACGGACCTGTTTGCTTCAGGCGACGCGCTTCTTCAAATCGACGATGACGACCCTTTTTCACGGTAGGGCTCCAAATTTCTCTGGGGCGATTACCGTTTGGTTATCGCCTAGTTGATAGACATTGGCACGAATACTAGCGACTTCACCTTGATAAAAGGTGGATATACCGCGGTTTTGTTACTTGCTTGCCTCAACTAGCTTGAGATGTCCGTCACGGTCGACGCTCAAACCGACATCCCCATTCAAAATTCGGTTCAGATCATCTCCGATGAGAGTTGCGCGCCAACCCTGAACGAGCCGTGCGTCGGGCGACTTTCGCAAAAAAGCAGTAATGTCGCTGCGCGTCGCCAGGAAAGTCGCATCAATCTTGTGCTTGCGTGCGAGTTCTCCAATCCACGCGGTGATCAAAGTCAGAGCGGGACGAGCCCATTTATCCACATCGTCGACATCGTTAATCGGCAACTCAACATGCTGCTTTGTACCTTCTCGTATCGCGGCCATAATTTCTCGACATGAATCAGCAGACAAATGACGATCATCAACACCACGAGTGGTCGCCAATTCTTCGACATTTTTTGGTACCCGCTGAGATATGCCCAACAACGCCATATCGCTCATCACTCGTCTTGGTGGTGCATCAAGGCGCATTGCTTTCTCTTCTCGCCATTTCGCCACAGATTGGGCCACTCCACGAGATTGTCCTTTTAATGCCCTTGCCTCTTTGAGTTTTAGCCACGCCAAACCCGGATCCTGCGGTCCTTGCGGACGCTGCACAAGATCTCGACAAGCGTCAGTCACCCATTCAGAGCGTTCGAGTTCTTGCAGTTGTCTTGAAATCGCGTCGTGAAGGTCAAACAGATGCGCCACATCATCTGCGGCATAACTGCACTGTTGCTCGGTCAATGGACGGCGCAACCAATCAGTTAGTCGATCACCTTTTGAGAGAGAGATTTTCTTGAAGGCCTGAACGAGTGTCGCCAATGACGGCGTTGAGTAACCAACAAAACCTGCGGCGATTTGACAATCAAATATAATTTTTGGTGCCGCGAGCGCCGCATGACGCAATACCTCCAAGTCTTGCTGGGCGGCATGAATAACGGCGAGAACGTCACTTTCAAAAAGTGTTCCCAATCCACGGGGATCAACCGCCAGGGGGTCGACTAACGCCGTGGTGTTGCCCCACTTGAGTTGAACAAGTGCGAGTTTCGGAAAGTATGTCTTTTCTCGGTGAAACTCGGTGTCGATTGCATATCTGTCTGCTTTTAGGATTTCCGCAACAACTTGAGCGAGTGCTGACTCGCTGTCTACCCACTCAAAACTCACCCGGGTGACCCGCCTAGGACGACTTCATTACCGACACTGATCCATCCGATAGTTCCTCCGGCGATGTTCTTCACGTCGGTCAAACCGAAATCAACACAAAGCTCACAGGCTTGCATGCTTCGCCCACCACTACGGCAAATGAAGTACACCAGTTTTTTGGGAACCTCTTTAATTCGATTTGTGAACTCGCTGAGAGGAATGTTTACTGCACCTGGAACATGGCCAGATTCGTACTCATCAGATTCACGCACATCTATCAAAACAGTGGTGTCGTTATGAATCTGTGTGAAAGCAGCAATGGAGACTTCTTCGATTGGCATCGCTCAATCTTACTTCTTCGTTTTACTGACTTTATGGCTTTAGCTGACTCGGTTCATTGACATTGATCAGTGCGCTACTAGGTAGTTGAACAAATTCGAGCTTCAATTTTTCACTAACTTTGTGTATTGCACGTTCTCCAGTTTCGAATTCGCGTTCCAAAAGTTCACGAACCGAATTTCGCCAGGTGCTGCAAAGCCACTGCGGCGAATCAGTTTTGGCTACACGTAAATCGAAACCATCCGAGATGTTGCTCAAAAGACCACACGAGTCTTCATCAATGTACGGAATATCGCACGGAAGAACCATCAAATTCTCCGTGACACATTCGCGCATCGCGGTTATCAATGCTCCAAGCGGACCCGAATCGGGATATTGATCCTTGATATTGCCCACTCCCCATCTGCTCGCGTCAGTTGGGCTTCCGCCGACCAAAGAAAGATTTTTGAATCCTGCGTTTCTCAACGTGCAAATTATTATCTCACCGAATTCAATGCCATTTATCTTGGCGTTGATCTTTGGCGAGCCAAATCTCTTGCTCTTGCCTCCTGCCAATATCACGACGCTCGTAGTATGTCCACTGTTCATCGCAGCAGATGATTCGCGTCTCCGCTCGGATCGCACTGGATCAAAAATTGCTCGCATCTAACCGCTTCAGACATCTCGCCGATCACCCGTGCATTTTTGGCGAGGCCCGCAAGACATCTCAGAAAACCTCTATTTGTTTCGACGCTCCAACGCACATAACCCGACCCACGCCACGAGTTCGCTCGCAGACTGTCCAGTCCTCTGTGGTACCCGACGCGATAGGCCATGTAAGAATCGATTCCATCACTGCTTAAATCCCCGATTGTTGCCCAGCCAGCCAGAAAAGTCGGGTATTTTGCTACGACATCGTAAACTGCTTGTCGGCGATTATTCATGTCAACGCCTAGCGCTGCGTTCAGCATCTCGATCGCCTTGGCGTCGAATGGTGGCAGCGTCGTCTCGGGTGGTCCGCTAGGAGAAAGGTTAACTGGTTGATTTGTCATACTCCTGCCACACTAGATGCATGGACATATTCTCGCTTGATTCTGAAAACGCCAAGAATATTGGGCTCGGGACGATGGCCCTCAGTGCAATCGGTGTGTTAATCGTGCTCAAGTTCGTCAAGTCGGTGGTTTCAAAAATCTTGCTCCTGATAATTTTTTGTGGTTTGGCATATCTTTCGTTCACCCAGCGAGACGCACTATCAATTTGCATCGCCAAACTAGAGAGCACGGCCAAGAATGAACTGATCAACACATCATGTACTTTTTTTGGACAAGAGATATCCCTTAAGGCAGTTTCCGAGTGAAAAGCCGTCGTGTTGCAGACATCTCCGCGCAACTAGACGCGTCACCAACTCCACGGCACTTAGTGGCGCATTATGTACGTCAGTTGAAGGAAGCGAATTTCACTGACTTCTCAAATAGTGCCATTTCGGCAACGAACGCCGGATTCATTTCTACAGCGGGTTCGATTATCGCTTGGCGAAGCGGATCAAAAACATCTGAACATGGCTTTCGAATTGTTGGAGCGCACACCGACTCGCCATGTTTGCGAATCAAGCCGAACGCCGACGAACGCAAATTTGGTTTCAACACACTGCTTGTTGAAATTTATGGTGGTCCACTATTAAATAGTTGGTTGGATCGTGATCTAGGCATTGCTGGTCACGTCGTGACTAGCTCTGGCAAGACGAAGTTGTTTAATTCAGTCATTCCAGTTGCGCGCATTTCGCAACTGGCTATTCATCTGGATCGGGAAGTCAACGACAGAGGCCTGACCCTCGACAAGCAACTACACCTGACCCCAGCCTGGTCGACCAGCAAAGACGCCCCAAAGTTCATCGAATGGGTTGCATCATGTGCAAAAGTTGCGGCTCGCGAAATAGTTCAAATCGAAGCACAACTCTTTGACACAAACCGGGCGTCACTTATCGGTACGGATGGATCTCTGCTCGCAAGTGGCCGATTAGACAACCAAGCTTCTTGCTGGGCAGCAATGTCGGCGTTGCTCGAGTCAACCGCGGCACCCGCAACCCAGGTCGTCGCACTATTTGACCACGAAGAGGTCGGCTCCGAAAGCGCGACCGGCGCCGCTGGTCCGCTTCTAGAACACTCTTTAGAACAGATTGCGTCGACCCTAAAAATTTCTCGTGTTGGTTTTCTCGAAACACTCAAGAAATCGAGTTGCATCTCTGCCGACAATGCTCACGCGGTTCACCACAATTATCCCGAGCGTCATGACCTTGCCAACGCACCAATCATCAATCAGGGTCCTGCACTAAAAATGAATTCAAACCAGCGATATGCAACATCCGCACAATCCGCGGCACTGTTCGTTCAGTCGTGCAAGAAGGCAAAAGTTGAGCATCAGGTTTTTGTTTCAAGAAATAATATGCCTTGCGGCACGACAATCGGGCCAATCACAGCCACGCGCCTGGGTATCGACACCGTAGATATAGGTATCCCCCAACTATCGATGCACTCAGCTCGAGAAGTTTGCGGCGTTGACGATCTCGTATCGCTGCAACTTGCTCTGAAGGCCTACTTTAAATAGTTTGACCGACCTTTTGTTTAGCTTGATCGAAAACTATTTGTAATGCCGCGCTAAGTTTGGCCGTGAGGTCTGTGGTTGCGGTTCGTGGTAGTCGGCCAGATTCGGCCTTAGGCGGATAAATCGGCGGTCCGATCACGCACGAGCATCTGCGCGGAAGAATCTTTTTTGAACCTTTCGGCATTACTCCCTCAGTGCCACCAAAACCAACCGGCACGATCGGTACATCTGCTTTCAACGCCAGATATGCCGCACCGTCAAACAACGGATGTATTTTCGGGCCCGACTGCCGAGTCCCTTCAGGAAACATCACGAGCACTTCACCGAGAGCCAAAACGGCAAGGCACCTTTTCAATGCTTCGAGATCTACAGTGCCACGGCTAACTGGGAACCCGCCAAGAGCTGACAACACAACGGCAATCGGCTTTATTTTCCACAGAGAGTCTTTTCCCATGAATCGCAGACGGCGATTTGTGACCGCGCTGACGATCGGTGTATCGACGTTGGATCGATGAATTGGCGCCAAAATAAAAGCTCCCGACTTTGGAATGTTTTCGCGACCATAGATGCGAAGCCGAAAATAAATCAGACAGAAAATCAAAATCAAAAATCGGATAACACGATAGAAAACCTTGCCAAGAACCCCTTGTCCAACCAAAAAGGTTTGCACTTTGGTCATGCCACGAATTCTCCATTCGCACTGTTGTCCGCAATCAACTGCTTTAGTTGTGCGACCACATCTTCGATCGCCCGATCACTCGTGTCAACTGTGATCGAATCTACGGTCTTCATCAGCGGACTATCCGACCGTGAAGAGTCTCGCTGATCACGCTCAGCAATCTCGGCAGCAATCTGTTGAACATCGCCTCCTGATTGAGCGACACGACGACGGGCTCTCACGATTGGCGATGCAGTCAAATAAACTTTCAACGTTGCATCGGGAAACACAACCGAACCAATATCGCGACCCTCGACCACGCCACCACCATGCTCACTCACCCACTGTCGTTGACGATTGCGCAATTCTGTGCGCACGAGTGAATTCGTAGCCACAACGCTCACACTGCGGGTTACTTCGGCACCGCGAATTGCCGCTGTTGCATCAACACCGTCTATCACTATTGAGTCGTCATCAATCATCAGCACGGATCTTCTTGCGATTTCGGCGACGGCCGATTCATCGTGTAGTTGAACGTTCCGAGTTAGTGCGGCAAAGGTGACTGCTCGATACATCGCACCAGTGTCGAGGTATCGCAAATTTAATTTCTCGGCCAAGGCCTTGGCAATAGTCGACTTTCCTGCTCCAGCCGGACCGTCGATTGCGACAATGATCATCGTCGAGGAGCTTGCGTCCGCATCAATTACCAACTCGTATCTTGCGCGCGACCTTCGTCGTAGCCAGATGCACTCTGCACGCCAATTACGGCACGATCATGAAATTCGTCGATGTTAGATGCGCCTGCGTAGGTGCATGATGATCTGACTCCGGAAATAATTTGGTCGATGATGTCCTCTACGCTCGGGCGCTGCAAGTCAAGGTACATCCGTGAAGAACTGATCCCTTCTTC
This sequence comes from Bifidobacterium breve, assembly GCA_945871625.1. Lineage (GTDB taxonomy): Bacteria > Actinomycetota > Acidimicrobiia > Acidimicrobiales > Ilumatobacteraceae > BACL27. Next base: position 7,426 of record CAMBWL010000002.1, on the reverse strand, counting down.
AAAAAGTTCTTTACGAGCACGTTCAAACGCGCTTTCGGTTCGTGTTCGATTTCGGACTGCACGGTTCGAAGCCATACCGAAACTTTCCTTGTAGAGGCGACCGTTAGTGTCACGCAAGGTATCGGCTGCCGACTCATATGTGCCAGCCAGCAACGAACCAAACATTACATTTGCGGCGCCAGCCGCAAGACCTAGGGCAACATCGCGCGGATAACGCACACCCCCATCAGCCCAAACATGCTTTCCCAAACTGGTTGCAACTTGGGCGCATTCTAGAACTGCCGAAAACTGTGGTCTACCGACACCTGTCATCATTCGTGTCGTACACATCGCGCCCGGACCCACACCAACTTTCACAATGTCAGCGCCAGCTTCAATCAGGTCTCGAGTGCCTTCAACAGTAACGACATTGCCGGCGACCAGTTTCAGGTTGCCGACAACTTTGCGCACTTCGGTAACGGCCTTGAGCATTCGAACTTGATGCCCATGTGCCGTGTCTACGACGATCACATCCACACCCATTTGCTTGAGTTTTTTCGCCCTCTCGGCGGGATCTGCGTTGACGCCAACCGCAGCTGAAATTAAGAGTTTGCCGCTCTGGTCTACGGCGGGCTTATAAATCGTGCTGCGCAGTGCGCCGTTTCTTGTAATCACACCAACTAGTCGCGATTCCTTGTCGATCACAGGCGCAACGGTCAGTCGTGCATCGGTAAGTTTTTCAAACATCTCTTGGGGTGACAGCGACTCTTGCAAGGTCACCATTTCACTGCTCATGACATTGCGAATCTGGGTGAATCGATCGAACCCGACAGAATCGCGCTCGGTGAAAATACCAGCAGGACGATCGTTGTCGTCAACGACGATCACTGCACCGTGACTTCGCTTATAAATCAAACTCAGCGCCTCGCCAACTGTGCCGTCAACTTTCATCGTGATCGGTGTATCAATCACCGTGTGACGAGACTTCACGAATTGCACGACTGTCTCAACGACGTCCAGCGGAATATCTTGCGGCAACACAACGACTCCACCACGACGAGCCACAGTCTCTGCCATTCGGCGACCAGCGATTGCGGTCATGTTCGAGACCACCAATGGAATGGTCGTACCGATGTTGTCGGGTGTCGATAAGTCGACTTTCAAACGCGAGCTAACCGCGGACAGACTCGGAACCATGAATACATCGCTATAGGTCAGGTCGAACGCAGGCGAGTCGTTCAAAAATCGCATCAGTAGTCCTCCGAGTGGGGCTTTTTTGAAGCCTCCATAGGCTACGCCCTGTGGATATAAATGGTGCGAATCCTCCTTTGCTCATGGTCCACGGCTGGGGTGGCTCACATCGAGACACTTGGCAAAGGTCGGGCGTCGAGCAACTCGTTAATGATGCGGGCACAACCGTCATCGGCGTAGACCTTTTAGGCCACGGTACATCCGACAAACCACATGATCCAGCCGATTATGCAGATCTTTCGGCACCAATTCGAAACGCAATTGGCGCGCGCACAACGAGCGTCGATGCAGTCGGCTTTTCGCTTGGCGCGATCGCGTTGCTGGATGCTGCAATGCATAATCCAAACTATTTTCGTCGGTTGATGCTCGTCGGCATAGGCGATGATCTTCTTAAGCCACACGATCCGACCGAGACGGCGCGAATCGTCAGCGGTATTGACGGAACAGCAGACTCAAACGATGTTTTGGCTCGTCAGTTCGCCAACTACGCAAAGAGTCCGAATAACGATCCTTTGGCCCTTCGCGCATCCCTATTACGACCGAGAAAAAGTCCACCGACTCAAGAAGATCTTCAAAAGATCGAGGCCAAAGTGATTCTTGCAGTTGGCGACCGCGATTTTGTATTGCCAGCTGACCGTCTCGCACAGTCATTCAAAGATTGCAGACTTGTGATTTTAAAAAATTGTGACCATTTTGCATCAACCGAAAACTTTGGTTTTATTGACGCGCTTCTCGAGTTCTTCTGTGCGCCCTAGCGACTCAAATATCTTGAATGGTTCTAAGTCGTCTTCAATAGAAGCCGCCGTCTCAGCACTTCGTGATGATGAACTCGTCGCGATACCGACCGAAACAGTTTATGGTCTTGCTGCGCGCGCTTCAAGCCGAACGGCCGTCAATAAAATCTTCAAGGTCAAAGGGCGACCATCAAACCATCCGTTGATTTTGCATATTGCGAAAATCAGCGACTTAGAAAAATGGACAAAGGATTTACCGAATGTAGCGAGAACACTCGTCGATCATTATTGGCCAGGCCCTTTGACCATCGTTGTTCAAAGAAATGAAAAAGTCTGCGACGAAATCACTGGTGGTCGAAACACGGTTGCAATTCGTTGCCCTGATCACAAAATCACAACGGAACTTCTCAAGCGACTTGACGATGCAATCGTCGCTCCTTCGGCTAATCGATTCGGCAAAGTCAGCCCAACGACCGCGGAGCATGTCGCATCTGATCTTGGTGATGATGTCAAATTCATTTTGGACGGCGGCGAATGCGCAATCGGTCTTGAATCGACGATCATCGATTGCACGACGACTCCACCACAATTGCTTCGAGCAGGCGCAATCACGGTTGAGCAGATTAAAACAGAATGCCTAATCACTGTCGTTCCGGCATCTGGTGAATCTCGTGCATCGGGGATGCTCGACAAGCACTACGCACCAGAGTGCAAAATCGAACTATTCGACGATCGAATGCGAGCAGAAACTCGCTTGCTAGAACTAAGGCAGCATGGCACGACGTCTGAAATTCTGGATTTCGCTGACGATTTGGCACAATACGCCCACAGTCTTTACGCGCGACTTCGTGATGCTGATGAGCGCAATATAGAAGTGATTATTGCAGTCAAGCCAATCTCCGCAGGCATCGGATCGGCGATTAATGAACGGCTACAGAAGGCAGCGAACCGCTCTTAAATCAAACAGTTCGCAATATCACTGTGTTGATTACGGCAATCCCCTCCGTAGGCTTACAAGTCCAAACCCATGGGTGACAAAATGTCGCCCTACTCCTAGGGGGAGAAAATAAATGAAGAAAAACACAGTACGTCGTTTCGGCGCGCTTGTTGTCGGTCTCAGCCTTTTGGCTGGTGCTTGCGGCAGCGATGACGATGCGGCAACGGAAGAAGTCGTTACAGAAGAGACAACGGCAGAAGTCGTTGACGAAACTGGTAGCGAATTGTCAGGCATGAAGGGAACAACTCCACTTGTGGAGCTCACTTCAGAGTTCAAGGATGCAGTTAACGCATTCTGGACAGGCAAAGGCAACGAAGCCCTCACCGACTTCAACTACACAGCTGAATCATTTGACGCAGTTTTGTTGATTGCTCTTGCAGCAGAAGCAGCAGGCACAGACGGCAGCGCACTTGCTGACCAGATTGTTGCTGTTTCAAAAGATGGCGCAAAGTGTTCACCAGCAACCTGGGCAGACTGCATCGCAGGTGTCAAGGCCAAGAGTGACGTTGACTTTGATGGCTTCTCAGGACCAAACACAATGAACGGTAACGGCGAGCCTCTTGAGGCTTCGTACGGCATCCTTCAATTTGGTGCGGGCAACCGTCTTGATGACACATTGACAACTTACCAACTTGCAAATGCTCCAGAATCAGCAGTATTGCCACTTTCAGAGACTGGCGTTTCCCGCAAGGGCAACGGCGTTCTCAAAATTGGTGGCTTGCTTCCAGAAACTGGCAACCTTGCATTCCTTGGTGCTCCAATGATCGCCGGTGTTGAGTACGCAATTCAAGTACTCAATGACAACGGTGGCGTTCTTGGCAAGCCAGTTGAGTACAGCGCCGGAGACTCTGGTGACACTTCAACTGACACAGCCAGTGTGACAGTAGATCGTTTGCTCAAAGAAGGTGTTGACGCCATCATCGGTGCAGCATCATCTGGCGTTTCGCTCACAGTAATCGACAAGATCACTGCAGCAGGCGTCGTCCAGTTCAGCCCAGCGAACACATCGCCTAAGTTGACTAGCTATGCAGACAACGGTCTTTTCTTCCGCAACGCACCACCGGATGACCTCCAGGGCGCAGTTCTTGCAGAAATTATCGTCGCTGACGGCAACCAATCGGTCTACATCATGGCTCTTGACGATGCTTACGGCACCGGTCTTGCCAATGTTGTCGAAGAAGTGCTCACAGCAGCAGGCATTGAAGTCAAGGGTAAGAAGATCTACGATCCGAAGGCAACAACATTTGATGCTGAAGTCGGCGAAGTCGTAGCTGCAAACCCAGACGCAATCGTCTTGATCACATTCGATGAAGGTTCACGAATTCTCCGCACAATGGTGGAGAACGGTGTAGGACCAACAAAGAAGAAGGTCTATGGTGTTGACGGAAACATTGGTAACGCACTCGGCGAGAACTTCGACGCTGGTAAGTAACCAATAATTCGAATTCGTTAAAAGTTAGGGCCCTGGACGAAAGTCCAGGGCCTTTTCTTTATCCCCCGCTTGCCTTAGCAAGAGTGCCTAAGTACAGCTTGATCACGTTCGGGTCGGCGAGCAATTCGCGACCAGTGCCCGTGTAAGCGTTTTTGCCTTGGTCAAGAACGTAGGCACGATCGGCAACCTGCAGGCAGCGGCGCGCGTTTTGCTCGACCATCAAAATTGCGATTCCTTCTGCATTAATTTTTTTGCATTGCACAAACACTTCGTCTTGCAATACCGGCGACAAGCCAGCAGATGGTTCGTCCAACAAAAGTAATTTCGGTTCCATCATCAATGCTCGACCCATCGCCACCATTTGCCGTTCTCCACCCGAAAGCGACCCAGCCTTGACTGATGCCCGCTCAAGTAGCCGAGGAAACAATTTGGTTACGTATTCAAATCGAGACTTAAAGTTGTTCGGTTTTAAAAAGCAACCCATCTCTAAGTTCTCGATGACTGTCAGGCTCGGAAAGACGTTGCGATTCTGTGGCACATAGCCCACTCCACGTTCGACAAGTTCGTGCGAGCGACGACCGGCTATATCTTTTTCGTCAAGCATCACCGACCCACTGCGCACTGAACACTCACCAAGAATTGCTTTCAAAACCGTCGACTTGCCTGCACCATTTGGTCCGATGATGCCGACGAACTCGCCTTGTGACACCGTGATGTTGCAACCGTTAAGAATGTTGACTTCAGCAATGTAACCAGCCACTAGTTCTTGCACATTGAGCACGATGTTGCTCATAATTGCTCTTCTAACAGCGATTGACCTTGGCGAGTACCCAAGTACGCCTCAATTACTTGCGGATTGCTTCCGATTTGCTCGGGTGTTCCTTCGGCAATCAACATGCCCTCGGCCATAACAACAACCCAGTCGGCGACGTCGTTGACCATATCCATATCGTGCTCAACAAAGAGCACTGTCATACCGTCGTCGCGCAAGCCTCGAATGTGTTCGTTCAAACTTTGTTTAAGGGCCGGGTTTACCCCTGCCATCGGCTCGTCCAGCATCACAAGTCGTGGTTGGGTCATTAAAGCCCGAGCCATCTCAAGCAACTTTCGCTGACCACCAGAAAGCGTGCCTGCATATTCATTGCGCATGTGATCCATTTTGAATCGCGCCAACAGGGCATCGGCCCGTTCTTCGATTTTCTTTTCTTGGGCTCGCCATGTAAAGGGCAATAATCCATTCCACCACTTTTCGCCACTTTGGTGCATTGCCCCAAGTTTCATATTCTCGATCACCGACATCTTGGTCAAACTTTTTGTCAACTGAAAAGTGCGGACCATGCCCATGCTCGCTGTCTTATGTGCGACAACGCGACTCATGTTGTGCCCGTCAAAGCGCCACTCGCCCACGTCTGGCGTATCGAAACCAGAAAGAAGATTAAACAAAGTCGTTTTGCCTGCGCCATTAGGCCCGATCAAGGCTGTTATCGAACCGCGTTGAACTTCGAGATGCTTTACGTCTACGGCGAGGATGCCGCCGAAATGTCGACGTACGCCATCTACCGTCAAAATCGGATCCGGCTTTTTTACGCCAGGTGCCGCCTCGACGGTTGCAAGTCCATCTCTGGCGGCCCGCGCAACTTCGGTATAAATTCGATCAGCGACCATCGAGCGCCATCTCTTTGCGATTGCCAAATAGGCCTTGTGGTCGGTAAGTCATCAGCATCATCAGGCCGATGCCCACCAACATATAGTTGACCGCACCCACTTGGGTGCTTTGAATAACCGTGAAATCGCCGATTCGTAAGGGCCCATTGCGGGTCAATTCGCGTAAAAAATTGTCAGAAAAGACAAACAACACCCAAAACAACATCGAGCCGACGATAGATCCTGAAACTTTTGCCAAACCACCAAGCACTAGTGCTGTTAGTACGTAGAACGTAACATCGCGGCTGTAGTTGTCGGGCTGCACCGAACCACGGTCTAATGAAAGCACCATGCCGGCGAACATGCCGACGATGCCGCCAATGATCAGTGATTGCATTTTATACGCATACACATTTTTGCCAAGACTTCGAACCGCGTCTTCATCTTCGCGAATGCCCTTGATTACTCGACCCCATGGACTGCGCATCAACTGCCAAACGAAAAAAGCAAAGATCGCTACCAGCGTCCAACCCACTAAAACTGTGATCAGCGTGTAACCACTAAATGTGAATGGCGCAAGGCCGTAAGTGGTGCCTGGCTCGAACGGGTTTAACTCTCGATAATCTCGGCTGAAGTTGCTGATGCCTTCAGTGCCCCCAAAGATCTTGTTGAACTTCACCGAGCGCACGAACAGTCGAACAATTTCAGCCGTCGCAATAGTAACTATCGCTAGATAATCTGCTCGCAAACGCAAAGTTGGAATACCAACTATCAGCGCCAAAATAATCACAAAGATGATGCCTAGCGGTATGCCCCACCACAGGCCGATACCGAAATACTGGGCAGTCATGCCGAGACCATATGAACCACAGGCCATGAATGCGGCTTGCCCGAAATTAACCAGACCTGTGTAGCCGAATTGAATATTTAACCCCAATGCAGCAATAGCAAAATAGATCGTGTCAACACCAACTGCCGCTCGGACCGTGTTTTGAAAAATCTGGTTCCAGTCCATCTCAGCCGACTCTCTGACTCTTGCCCAAAATTCCTTGCGGCCGAACGATCAAAACAACAATCAAGATAAACAACGCAGGCGCCACCTTCAACTCACTTGGCACAAACAATGACGACATCTCGACGAAAATTCCGATGAAGAAGCCACCGATAAGTGCGCCGAATGCCGAACCTAGGCCACCCAAGGTAATGCCGGCGAACATCAGAAATAAAAGATCTGAACCCATCGAGAAACTGACTTGCTCGTCAAGCCCCCTGAAAATTCCGCCTGTAGCTGCGAGAGCACCGCCGGCGAACCACACAACTTTAATTACCTTTCGTGTGTCGATACCGGTTGCGGAAGCAAGTTGCACATTGTCGCTGACGGCTCGAATC
>CAMBWL010000001.1 GCA_945871625.1 Bifidobacterium breve | reverse complement strand
GCCTATGTCGTCGGTCCAGCCGGCGCGTCCGGAAAAGTTTTCAAAAATGACGCACGAGCCGATGTCGAAACAGGACAGTGGGCGGTGGTCGTTGGTTTGCGAAGCGGCCCAGACGGCGATCAACTATGGAACAAACTCGCCGCAGCTTGCTTCAACAGAACTGCCGAGTGTCCGACGGGGCAGTTGGCAATGGTTCTGGACGGTGTAGTAATTTCTGCGCCAACAGTTAATGAACCAGAGTTCACGGGTGGAACGGTGCAGATCACAGGCTCATTCACAGCCGAGGAAGCACGCGAGTTGGCGAAGATTCTTGAGTTCGGCGCCGTGCCTGTTCGTTTCGGTGTCTCTCAAGCGCAAACTGTTTCGGCAACATTGGGTGCTGATTCGATGCGTGCGGCATTGATCTCGGGTTTGGTTGGTATCTTGCTCGTAGTCCTGCTGTTGTTGGCTTATTACCGTTGGATGGCGGTGTTCGTTCTGGCGGGCATGAGCGTCTCGATCGCCTTCTTATGGAGTCTGATTTCCTTGTTGTCGCGCACCAACGGACTGGCGCTCTCGCTGTCGGGCATTGCTGGCATCATCGTTTCGATCGGCATCGCAGTCGACTCGTACATCGTGTTTTTCGAGCGAATTAAAGACGAAATTCGTTTGGGTAAGACTTTAAAAAATTCGGCACTGCGTAGTTTCGAGTCGGCATGGCGCACCATCGTGGCCGCAGATACCGTCTCGTTCATTGCGGCGATCGTTTTGTGGTATCTCACGGTTGGCTCGGTGCGGGGTTTCGCGTTCTTCCTTGGTATTTCGGCCTTGACAGATATTCTCGTGACCTATTTCTTTACTCGTAACGCCGTACTGCTATTCGCAAGATCAAAGCGTGCGCAGGGTCGTAAAGTTCTCGGCATTCAAACTGTCAAGCCTGAGGTGATGTGATGAAAAAATTCATGGCAGGGTTTGGTCGTATCTACCGGGGAGAGACGACTTTTAACTTCATCGGCAAACGAGTGATTGGCTTCACGGTCTCGCTGGTGATTGTGTTGGCAGGTGCGCTTTCACTGTTGGTTCAGGGGCTTGAACTTGGCATCGACTTTCGCGGTGGGGTGGCTTGGGAACTGCCAGCTGAGTCAATTACCGATCAAGACGCCCGTGAAGTTCTTGAGGCCAACAACATCGAGACATCAAATGCAAAAATTCAGTTTTTGACGAGTAGCGAATCACGGGTGATGCGAGTGCAGGTTGGTGATCAACCCGAAGATATTCGATTGGCTACACAGAAGTCGTTCGCTGAACTGGCAAAAGTCGAGGTTCAAGAGGTGAGCGTGGCCTCAGTTAGTTCTTCTTGGGGACGCAGCATCACCGAAAAGGCAATTCGTGCTTTGCTCGTGTTTTTCGTCATCGTATCTCTCTATATTTCGTGGCGACTCGAATGGAAGATGGCGATCACCGCTCTGGTCGCAATGGTCCATGACGTGCTGCTTAGCGTGGGCGTCTACTCGCTCTTTGGTTTCGAAGTCACACCTGCAACGGTCGTCGCCTTTTTGACGATCTTGGGCTATTCGCTTTACGACACGGTTGTGGTGTTTGACCGGGTGCAGGAAAATTCGCAAAAGTTCGCGACTTCGCGCCAGTCGTTTGCCAACGTCGCCAATGTCTCAACTAACGAAGTGCTTGCAAGGTCACTCAATACGACACTTTCGTCGGCATTGCCGGTTGTGTCGCTGTTGGTAGTCGGCTCAATGGTGCTTGGCGCCAAGAGTCTCGAAGAATTCGCGGTGGCACTGTTGGTCGGCATGCTCGCCGGCACGTATTCATCGATTTTCGTGGCGGTACCCTTGCTGGATTTGCTCAAGCGCAACGAAGTTAAGTACAAGCCGTTCAGGGGACAACTCGCGACTGGTGCAGCAATGGCCGAACTCATGGGTTTGGGTGCAATCATAAAACGGGCGAGCGGTGCTGTGACTTCTGGCGACGAATCAGATCAAAGTGCCAAAGACACGGTCAGCGAAGTTGCACAGCGAGCAACATCGGTGCTTACGCATCCACCGCGACCACGCAAAAAACGCCGTTAGCACTACGCTTTAACCGTGGCCACCTCATCAAGGGTGCTGCCGTGGCGGCGCCAAAGTGCAACGATTGCCGAAGAGCTATCGCCGTTGTTGAGCGCCTACAAGTCGCGTCATCCGAAAGGGTCGGTGTCGCTGATCAATGCGGCTTACGAAATGGCGCGTTCAGCGCACGCAAATCAAAATCGATCCAGTGGCGAACTTTACATCAATCATCCGATTGCTGTCGCACGAATAGTCGCCGATATTGGTCTGGACGAAGTTTCTATAGTGGCTGCACTTCTACATGACGCCGTAGAAGACACAGAGATCACCATCGCCGATGTTGAAAGCAATTTTGGCAGTGAAGTTTCGGCGATTGTTGATGGTGTCACGAAACTTGAAAGATTGCAGTTTGATTCAAAAGAAGCGCAGCAGGCCGCAACGATGCGCAAGATGCTCGTGGCGATGGCACGTGACTTGCGGGTATTGATGATCAAGCTTGCCGATCGGTTGCACAACATGCGCACCATCGCTGCGGTTTCGCATGAAAAGCAACAGAGAGTTGCCCAAGAAACTCTGGACATTTATGCACCGTTGGCGCACCGCCTTGGAATGCAAGAAATTAAACAGCAACTCGAAGATTTGGCATTCGCTGCTTTGTATCCAAAGCGTTATGCAGAACTTGACCATCTTGTCGCCATGCGCGCACCCGAACGCAATGCTTATCTGGCAAAGAGCATTGGTCAAGTGCAGCAGTGGCTTGAAGAAGTCAAGATCAAAGCCGAGTTGACGGCTCGCGGCAAGCATTTATGGAGCATCTACGAAAAGATGGTACAAAAAAGTCGCGAGTTCGACGATATTTACGACCTGCTGGCGATTCGTATCGTGGTCGAGTCAGAAAAAGATTGCTACACGGTGCTCGGCGCAATTCACGGGCACTGGAAACCGATTGTTGGAAGATTCAAAGATTACATCGCTATGCCGAAGTTTAATTTGTATCAGTCCTTGCATACGACGGTCGTTGGCCCAGGTGGCAAACCGATTGAAGTACAGATTCGCACACGAGAGATGCACCAACGTGCAGAGTGGGGTGTGGCATCGCACTGGGCATATAAGGACACGGCGATACAAGGTGACATTGATTGGTTGAATCGGATCATTGATTGGCAAGGTGAAGTGTCTGACCCGAGTCAGTTCTTGGAGATTCTTAAAACCGATTTGGATCAAGACGAGTTGTTCTTGTTCACACCTAAAGGTCGAGTAATAACCTTGCCAGCTTTGTCGACGCCAGTCGACTTCGCCTACGCAGTACACACCGAAGTTGGTCACAGTTGCATGGGCGCAAGGGTCAATGGTCGATTGGTGCCGCTCGACTACAAACTCGCTTCAGGTGATACATGCGAAGTTTTAGTTTCACAAGGCGAAACAAATGAGCCATCCCAAGATTGGCTTGAGTTCGTAGTTTCCCCCAAGGCTAGAAGCAAGATCAAACAATGGCTTACGCGTGAGCGTCTTGAAGACCTGGTCGAAAACGGACGAGACGAGCTGATTGAGCGCCTTCGGCAGGCGGGTTTGCCCGCACAAAAGATTATTTCATCCCAAGCTTTGCTGGATGAAATCGCCACTTTGAACTTCGCCGATGCGAGCGAATTTTTTGCTGCGATCGGAGATCAGCGTATTGATGCCGTGGCGATTGTTGAAGGACTGTCGAAACGAATGCGGGACGGTGTTCAGCCGGATCAACTTTCAATGTCATCAGTCGGTGCAACTAGCACTGCATCTCCGCAGAAAAATGGCGTACATATAGAAGGAATGCCGGACGTACTCGTTCGGCTATCGCGCTGCTGCACGCCGGTTCCACCCGATGAAGTGATGGGTTTTGTCACCAAAGGTCGTGGCGTCACGGTGCATCGGACCGATTGCGCCAACGCTGCCGCGCTTGTATCCCAAGATGCCGCGCGTGTTGTTGATGTCGACTGGTCTCGTGAGAGTTCGGACACGATGTTCGTCGCCGCGGTCGAAGTGAAAGCGCTTGACCGTTCGCGTTTGTTGCGAGATGTTGCCAACGCGCTATCGGATGAGCACGTGAATATAGTTTCATGCGCGACGCATACTGGCGTAGATCGGGTTGCGCGAATGCGGTTTGAATTTGAGTTCGCCGACCCGGGTCACTTGCAGTCGGTGCTTCGGATGATCAAGCGAATTGAAGGGGTTTACGACGTCAGTCGAGCCTTGCCAGGTGTCGCCCAAGATGTTGTCGACGGCGATGACATTGACCATCCGTCGGCATCTAGATGATGATTCGTCTGCGTCGTCAAAGCGTCTAGCCTTCACGCGTGCCCGAATTTAAGACTTCTCCTGGTACCCGCGACATTCTGGCGCCACATTCTGGGCGCTGGCGTGCTTTTCAGGACGTTTTTGCCCACACCGTCGAGGCCGCAGGTTATAACTTCATAATTCCGCCGATGTTCGAAGACCTGGATGTATTTTTGCGTTTGGGCGAGACGACCGAAGTGGTTACAAAAGAGATGTACGACTTTCACGACAAGGGTGGTCGGCACGTTGCACTGCGACCCGAGCAAACAGCAGGCGTTTGCCGGGCTTATGTCGAGCATCGACCGATCACGCCGTGGAAAGTTTGGTACGCCGGCCCAAATTTTCGCTACGAAAAACCCCAGCAGGGTAGATATCGACAGTTTGATCAAGTCGGGGTGGAAGCTCTCGGCGCTGACGACCCGCTGTTGGATGCCGAGGTGATTGCCCTGGCGGCAAAGTTTTATGCTGACCTTGGTCTTAAAAAAGTGCATCTATCGGTGAACACTCTCGGGGATGCGGGAGACCGCGAACAGTATTCGCAGATACTGCTCAAATATTTTTCTGCCCATGAAAAAGATCTCACGAGCGAAAGTCGTGCAACTTTGGCGCGCAACCCATTGCGTGTGCTCGACTCGAAACGTGAACCGGATCAAAAAGTTATTGCTGGAGCACCCGCAATACGTGAGTCGATTAGTGAAAGCGCCAATCAACACTTTGACGCCGTATTGCGCGCACTTGATGCACTGAATATTTCTTATGAGATAAACAATCGACTCGTGCGCGGGCTTGATTATTATCGTCGCACGACATTTGAATTCACCTCGCTCGCACTCGATGCAGCACATACGGCGATTGGTGGAGGTGGGCGCTACGACGGGCTCGTTGAAGCACTTGGCGGTCCAGCGACACCTGGAATCGGTTTTGCCCTCGGACTGGACCGCACCCTTTTGGCCTGTGATGCCGAAAACACATTCGTCGCACCAACAACTGCAGTGCAGATTTTTGTGGTCGACACGGTAGATGGTGGCCATGCGCACGAACTGTGTCATTTGTTGCGCCAGAACGGTATTAGTGCCGATCGTGCATATGATTTGCGCAGTATCAAAGCCCAAATGAAGTCGGCAGATCGCAGCGCTGCAAGCGTCGCCTTGATAATCGGGTCTGATGAAGTACAAAATTCGACAATAATGTTGCGCAAGATGGGCTCTGGGGAGCAATACTCAATTGCCCACAAAGATGTGATCGGCGAAGTTTTGAAAGCACTGAATGTCAAATGAAAGCGCAGTATTAGTTAATGACGGCAAAAAATAACAGCACCGCACTTCGCACTCATCTCTGTGGTGAGATGCACGCCGAGAAAATTGGTCAGAAGGTCACACTCTGTGGATGGGTGGGTCGTCGACGCGAACACGGTGAGCATCTAGCTTTCTTGGATTTGCGCGACTACAGCGGCATTGTTCAATGTGTCGTAGACAACTCTGTTGATGTGCGAAGTGAATGGGTGATCAGGGTGACGGGCACAGTGCAGGCACGACCTGCGGGCACTGTCAACGAGAATATTCCAACGGGCAAAGTTGAACTTGCTGATTGCAAAATCGAGGTTTTGAACAATGCCGAGCCGCCGCCGTTTCCAATCGATCAACGTGGTGATGATGTCGACGAAAATGTGCGCCTGAAGTATCGATACTTGGACATTCGGCGTGAACGAATGCAGAAGAACTTGCGCCTGCGGGCCGCGGTTAACTCGGCGATTCGTAAATCGATGGAGTCGCAAGGATTTACCGAGATTGAAACGCCGCTTTTGATGCCCAGCACTCCCGAAGGTGCCCGCGAGTTTTTGGTGCCCTCACGCAATGAACCTGGTTCGTTTTATGCGTTGCCGCAATCACCGCAACTCTGGAAACAGTTGTTGATGGTCGCAGGCATCGACCGTTATTACCAAATTGCAAAGTGTTTGCGCGATGAAGACTTGCGTGCCGACAGACAATACGAATTCATGCAACTTGACGCCGAAATGAGTTTCGTCAACAAAGACGATGTCATGACGATGATTTCGACGGCCGTGATTGCCGCGGCTAAAGCCGCCACTGGCTCAGAGCCGCCGCCGATCGAACGCATGACTTGGCACGAGGCGATGAACGATTATGGCATCGACAAACCTGATCTGCGTTTTGCAATGAAACTCGTCGAGTTGACCAAAGTGTTTGCGTCGACCGAGTTCAAGGCTTTTGCATCGGCTGAGTCGATCAAGGCGATCTGCGTGCGCGGCGCCGATTATCCGCTTCAGGCAGCAAGTGGCCGCAACAAACTTGATGCATTGACCGAGCGCGCCAAGAAACTCGGAGCGAAGGGCCTCGTTTGGATCAAAGTTGCTGATGGTTCGGTGCTTGAATCGCCTGTAGCCAAGTTTTTGTCGGCGAAAGAGCAGGCTGATTTGATCGCCCAAACCAAGGCCACTGTCGGAGATTTGATACTGATTGTTGCTGATCAATGGGCGACAACGTGTTCGGTGCTCGGGCAGTTGCGCAACGATCTCGGCCGTCCGCCGGTGCATGAGGGCCCCTATAGATATGTATGGATCGTCGACTTTCCGATGTTCGTCGGTATCAACCCGACCACCAACATGCCTCAGCCTGGACATCATCCGTTTTGTCACCCGCACCAAGAAGATGTTGATCGTCTAGAAACCGAACCGCTCTCGGTGCGTGCACTGGCTTATGACTTGGTCTTGAACGGCTGGGAACTTGGTTCAGGATCGATTCGGATTCACGAGCCAGAGTTGCAGCGCCGTGTCTTTCGACAATTGGGCATATCAGACGAAGATGCCGACGCACGCTTTGGTTTCTTTTTGCAACCATTTAAATATGGTGCGCCGCCACATGGCGGGTTTGCGTTTGGTATTGACCGTCTCGTGGCGATATTGGCTGGCGAAGACAATATTCGCGAAGTGATTGCGTTTCCAAAAACTCAGTCAGGTTCTGATCCGATGACCAATGCCCCGACGACGGTCGATGCGGCGCAACTTAAAGAACTGGGCATCAGGCTGTTGCCACCAGCTATCAAATGAAAAATGATTTGTTCAGTGCCGCGGCGGCTGAACGACTCAAAGCGCAAGCACCGCTCGCAGCCCGTTTGCGACCGAGGTCGCTCGATGAAGTAGTCGGCCAACAACATCTCGTCGCGGAGCAATCGCCGTTGCGACTTTTGATCGAGCAAGACCGACTTTCTTCGGTAATTTTTTGGGGACCACCAGGTACCGGCAAGACGACCCTTGCCGAAGTCGTGGCGTTGACCACTAATCGTCACTTCGAACGACTCTCGGCAGTAAGCGCAGGGGTGAAAGATGTTCGTGAAGCCATTGAATTGGCCGCCGAAAGACTCGGGCAGTTTGGTCGGGGCACGATCGTGTTCATCGATGAAATACATCGGTTCTCAACTTCGCAGCAAGATGCACTGTTGCCGTCGGTCGAGTCCGGAGTGATCACGTTGATTGGGGCGACGACAGAGAATCCATATTTTGAATTGAACGCACCGTTGCGCAGTCGTTCAACTTTGTTTCGCTTAGAACCGCTGTTGGTGAGCGATGTCAAAGAATTATTGAAACGAGGTGTGGTTGCCGAATCAGTCACGGCCGACGTCGAAGCGTTGGATGCGCTTGCTCAACGCTGTGGTGGTGACGCGCGACAGGCGCTAACGGCACTCGAAGTTTCTTGCGTGCTTGCACACGAAAACAACAGACACGTGACGATGGCGCAAGTAGACGCGGCGCTTGGTGTGAGCGCGTTGCGCTACGGCAGAGATGATCACTACGACGTTGTCTCCGCATTCATCAAGAGCATTCGTGGATCAAATGCGCAGGCTGGTTTGTTCTGGCTCGCACGAATGCTTGAGTCGGGTGATGACGCCAGGTTCATCGCTCGACGATTGGTGATCTTGGCCAGCGAAGATATTGGTATGGCCGACCCGAATGCATTGGTGGTCGCCGTTGCTGCGGCGAGTGCGCTTGAGCATGTTGGGTTGCCGGAAGCCCAACTTAATTTGGCTCAAGCGGTTGTTTATCTGGCGACTGCTCCAAAAAGCAATCGTGTCGCGCTCGGCATTTGGGCGGCACGCGAGGATATCCAACGCGGTGTGAACAGTGAAGTTCCCGCGCATCTTCGAGACGGGCACTATCCGGGCGCCGCAGAGTTTGGACACGGGGTTGGTTATCAATATCCACACGACGACCCGCGTGGTTGGGTCGAACAACAATATTTACCCGACCCGAGCCCTGGCTCACCTGAATCCAAAGGCGACTATTACCAACCATCAAATCACGGCAGTGAGATTAAAATCGCACAAGAAATCGCGCAAAAAATCAATAGCGTTGAGGCGACCAAAGAAACAAAAAAATAAAGCGAGGACGACGACATGACGAAGCGCCTTTTTTGGCTGGCTGTAGGAGCAATCGCCGCGACATTGGGTTTGAGGTTTTTAAAGAAAAAGAGCGAAGAAAATCCGGAGCAGTTTTCGACAGATGCCCTGGTTGAAAAACTGGTCGGAATATCCGCCGTCGTCAAAGGTTACGTGCAAGGTTTTTGGCGGGCTTATTCGGGCGACGAAACACTCGACGAAATCAAACTTGAAAAGATCTTTGACGCCCAAACAGAGTTTGCACCCGAATTCGACTCAGCAATCAAGCCGAGCGATGTTTCGTTAAATTAAACTGGCTCTTTGCGTCAGAGGGTGAATAGTAGGCTGGTCGCTTATGGTGGCTGAAATTCGCACGGCGAACGAACTCAGAAGGTCGTTCACCGGCTTCTTTGAGCAGCGCGGTCACACAAAAGTTGAATCTGCGAGCTTGATCCCGCATGACCCGTCGATTCTGTTCACGGTCGCGGGGATGGTGCCCTTCAAGCCCTATTTCGTTGGCGATGAAGTAGCACCGTTTAAACGTGCGGTGAGCGTGCAGAAGTGCGCGCGCGCAGGCGGAAAACACAACGATCTCGACGACGTGGGTCGCACAAAACGGCATTGCGTATTTTTTGAGATGCTTGGCAACTTCAGTTTCGGGGATTACTTCAAGACCGACGCCATTCCGTGGAGTTGGGAGTTGGTCACCGAAGTTTTTGGATTCGACGGTGATCAACTGTGGATAACCGTTCACGAGAGCGATGATGAAGCCGAACAAATTTGGCACGATCAAGTTGGAGTGCCGATGAATCGCATTCAACGGCTCGGTGACGCAGACAACTTCTGGCAAATGGGAGAAACTGGCCCATGCGGACCGTGTTCAGAAATTCACATCGACCGAGGGGCGGCATTTGGCCCAGATGGTGGCCCAAAGAATGATCCCAAAGGGGATCGCTTTCTGGAATTCTGGAATCTCGTCTTCATGCAGTTCAATCAGGACAAAGATGGCACGCGAATGCCACTGCCAAAACCAAGTATCGATACAGGGGCCGGTCTCGAACGAATCTTGGCGTTGAAGCAGGGCAAAGATTCAATTTGGGAAACCGATGTGTTGTATCCGCTGATCGAGCAAGCACAATCAGCAACTTCCAAAAAGTACATAGTGGGCGACTACGAAGACCGGTCAAGTTTCTCGTTGCGAGTTTTAGCCGAACACGCCAGGTCGTCGACGATGCTCGTAAATGACGGTGTATTCCCCAGCAACGAAGGTCGGGGTTATGTTCTGCGCCGAATTTTTCGTAGGGCCGTGCGCCACGCATATCTGCTCGGTACAGACAAGTTGGTCATGCCAAAACTTGTTGAGACTGCGATAGAAGTTATGCGTGAGGCACACCCGTCGCTGTTAGAGAACAAAGATTTTATTCTTGGCGTTTTGACCAAGGAAGAAGAAAGTTTTCGTCAGACACTCAAGAATGGTCTTTCGATTCTTGAGGATGAATTCTCGTCGATGAAAAAATCGAAAAAGAAGTCGACTTTGAGCGGCAAAAGTGCGTTCGTGTTGCATGATACTTATGGTTTTCCTTTGGAGTTGACCCAAGAAATCGCCGGCGAGCGGAGTATCGAAGTCGATGTTGCCGCATTCGAAATAGAAATGAACGAGCAACGCACGCGTGCCAAGTCAGCACGCAAGGGTTCATCTGGCGCCGATGAAATGTTGGTGCAATATCGCCAGGTGCTCGAACAGTACGGGCAAACAAAATTTGTCGGCTATGAATCTGCCAAGTGCGAGGCAAAAGTATTGGCGATTAACCCGATCGACGACTCGCAAGTCGAGGTGTTCTTAGACACCACACCTTTTTATGCAGAAAGCGGTGGACAGGTCGGCGATCACGGCGTGATCCGTGGTTCGTCGGGCGAGATAAGAGTCAGTGACGCCGTCTTCGCCTTGCCTGGTTTACGCAGACACATCGGTGTCTTGTCCGGGGAGATCGCGGTCGGTGCAAAAGTTACAGCGACTATCGATTCGGGGCTACGCAATGCGACTCGCAAGAATCACACCGCAACGCACATCTTGCATTATGCATTGCGCGAGGTGCTTGGCGAACATGTCAAGCAGGCTGGTTCGCTGGTTTCTGCCGAGCGCCTGCGATTTGATTTCAGTCACTATGCACAACTGACACCAGCCGAAATTGAACAGATTGAACGAATCGCCAATGCGCAAGTACTGAATAATTCTGCGGTAAAAAATTATGAAACATCCAAAGACAAGGCCACACAAGCCGGCGCAATCGCATTTTTTGGCGACAAGTATGGCGATGTTGTGCGGGTGCTCGAAGCCGGTGACTCAATCGAGTTGTGTGGTGGTACGCATGTCGCGGCGACTGGCGATATCGGTCTGATCAAAGTTGTTGAAGAAAGTTCAATCGGTTCGAACTTGCGCCGCATCGAGGCCGTAACCGGACAAAATGCTGTTGACTATGTGCTTGAGTCGGCAAGAACAATGCGAAAACTAAGCGAAGTTTTGGATACCAGTTCAACCTTGCTGGTTGATGCTGCGACGCGCAAAATGGCCGAAATCAAGCAACTCAACGATGAACTTAAAATAATTCGATCTGCTGCGGCTCGCGGGCGTGCCGCTGAACTTATAGGCAAGGCCGTTGACGGTGTTGTTGTTCAGCGAGTTGACGACATGTCGCCAGGCGATTTACGTGAATTAGCAATTGCAATTCGGGCCGATGGCAAAATCAAGGCCGTCGTGTTGGGCGGAGTTACGCCGACTGGGGGCGTCGCATTGGTTGCCGCGACCGGCAGCAAAGTTAAGACTTCGGCGGGCGAGTTGATCAGCGAGGCCGCAAAAATGGTGGGTGGCGGCGGTGGCGGCAAGGGTGACATTGCCACAGCAGGCGGAAAAAATGCCGAGGCTCTGGATCAGGCGTTGCAGTTGGCGGTGCAGGCATCCAAAAAAATTGTTTAGGCCAAAGATGCGCAGCCTAGGTATCGATCTTGGCTCGAAAAGGATCGGTGTGGCGATGAGTGACAGCAGTGGCGTCATCGCGTCTCCGTTGATGGTGATTGATCGCGGGTCGAATCATGCGCTAGATCATAAAAAAATCCAAGAATTGATCGATGAGCATTCTGTCGAGTGCGTGGTGGTCGGCATGCCCTTGAGCATGTCCGGCAAAGTTGGACCTGCGGCAAAGAGCGCCCAAGACGAAATCATCGAAATGAAAAGCGCGTTGAGTGTTGCGGTTCATTCATACGATGAGCGGCTCACTTCAAAAACTGCCAATGACTCGATGATCAAAGCCAACATGAAGGCGCAGGCGCGTCGGCGAATTGTCGACAAGATCGCTGCCGCGGTGATGTTGCAAGGCTGGCTCGACCATGTGGATCGGGGCAAGCCTTGACACAAAACGATGACGAACAAAGTTGGCAGGAAGATCCATGGGACGGTCCAGATGCGTGGGGCTCGGGTGAGTTCGAGGAGGTACGCGAGGAATGGCGACCAGATTCGCGCACGGTATTCGTCGCTCTTGGCGTCGTGATGATCGTCGTCGCGGTACTCGGTCTAAGTGGTCTGTGGTATCTGCGTCAGGTAAACCCTCCCGACACCAACGTCAGTGCTGTCCAGGTCGCGACGAACTTCACCGTGAATCAAAACGACTCTGTAGCCATGGTTAGTCAGCGGCTCAAAGACGAAGGCTTCATCGTCAACGCCGGAGTTTTTCGTTGGTATGTCGCACGCAAGGGGGGCATCGACCTGCAGCCGGGCTACTACCAGTTGACTCCTCGCAGCCATATTGGCAACATAATGAAAATTCTCAACACCAGTCCGTCGGTGACGTTCACCAAAGTTACATTTCCCGAAGGCTTTACGGTCGCCAAGATTGCCTCGCGAATACAAGAGAAGATTTCACGAATTTCAGAGCAGGATTTTTTGACGACGGCAAACAGTCCGGATTTCATCTCGGCTTACGGTCCAAACGATTTAGGGCGGTTGGATGAAGCAGAGTATCGGCTCGAGGGATTGCTGTTTCCTGACACCTATCAAATATCGGGCGACGAATCTTCGGCATCACTCATTGACCGGATGTTGCGCCTGATGGAGCGCGTGGGCATTCAAGAAGGAATTGACGAGTCAAAAGCCAAGGTTGGAAGATCAGCGTATGAAGTTTTAATTATCGCGTCGCTAATCGAGCGAGAGGCAAAACTTGAAGCGGATCGGGCAAAAATCGCAAGGGTGATCTACAACCGTCTCGAACGTGGAATGCCTCTACAGATTGATGCGACCCTCTATTACAACGCCGCCGAGGGTGCTTCGTTCACAGAATTGAAAGAACTTGACAGCCCGTACAACAGCTACAAGTACAAGGGACTACCACCGACTCCGATTGCCAACCCTGGTCGGGCAGCGATTCGCGCGGCGTTGAATCCGGCACCGAATCCACCACTGAGCGACCCGATTTGCGAAGGAATCAAAAAAGCATCCAACTGCGCATACATCTTTTATGTGCTGAGTGACGCCAAGGGTGGTCACACTTTTGCTGCCACGGTAGAAGATCATCAACTAAATGTTGAGGCTGCTCGAGCCGGAGGTTTTTTGCCGTGAGCCAAAAACCAACGACTATAAATTCGAACACCAAGTTGGCCGCAATCATTGGAAATCCGGTGGCACAAAGTTTGTCGCCGACAATTCATAACGCGGTGTTTCGTGCGTTGGATATCGACTGGTTGTATCTTGCATTTTTGGTCGAATCAAATCAATTGCAACGCGCACTTGAAGCATTGCCGGCTCTGGGCATAGTCGGTCTATCGGTGACGATGCCACACAAGAACGAAGTTGCAAGGATTGTTTCAGAAATCGGCGAGGTGGATGAAATAGTCCGCAAGACAAAATCAGCGAACACGGTGATGTTGCGCGCCGATAAATCTTTGTTCGCCACGAACACGGACGGGCAAGGATGCTGCAACGCAATTGAGATGACGGCGAATGTAAAAATAGCGGGGAGCCAAGTTGTCGTGATCGGTGCGGGTGGCACGGCTAGTGCGGTGGTTTACTCGTTGTTGAAGAATGGGGCAAAAGAAGTTGTCGTGTTCAATCGAACTGTGGATCGTGCTCGCGTACTGACCCAGATGATCGGTGGTTCGTGTCGCGTGATCGAACTGAAAGAACTGCCAGATGAGGTCAGGCAGGCACAGATCATCGTCAATACGACGCCAGTTGGTTTCGACCCGAGTGGTGTTGCCAGCGTCGAATCGAATTCGATGCCGATTGATGCGCGACTGATCAACTCGAAACATCTCGTGGTCGACGCCGTGTATCGACCATTGACCACGCCATTACTTGCGGCAGCACAGAAAGTTGGTGCAAAAACTGTGGATGGTTTAGAGATGCTCGTGCATCAAGCCGCACTTCAACAACAAGTTTGGTTGGGGCGCAGCGGCGAGACAAAGTTGATGCGCGACGCCGCACTCAAATCGTTCTAGATCTCGCGCCGATAGTTGATTGAAAAATAATGACCCGAAAGTGACGGCACCCCAGAGGTAGCCTGATAAGTATGCTTCGTTATTTAACTGCGGGCGAAAGCCATGGTCAAGCCCTTGTTGTGATCGTCGAAGGGCTACCAGCAGGGTTGGAAGTCACCGCGCAAGATATCAATGCCGAACTCGCCAGGCGGCGATTGGGTTTTGGGCGAGGTCCCCGACAAAAATTCGAGCAAGACGAGATCGTGCTTGTGGGCGGCATTCGCCATGGTCGCACGCTTGGCTCACCGGTTGCTATTGAAATCAAGAATAGTGAGTGGTTTCGCAGCGACGTGTGGCATGAAGAGATGTCTCCTGAGCCTGGTAAAACAAAAAAACCATTGACCCAGCCTCGACCAGGTCATGCTGATTTGACGGGTATGCAAAAATATGGTTTCGACGACGCTCGCGATGTTCTCGAGCGAGCCAGCGCCCGCGAAACCGCCGCCCGAGTTGCGGCTGGTGCTTTGGCCAAATTGTTGCTCAAACAAATTAATGTTTCGGTGTTTTCACATGTTCTGCAGTTGGGTACCGCACGCAGCGAAAACCTTGTCCGACCACAAATTTATGATCTCGACCAGATCGACGAGTCGCCGGTGCGGTGCTTCAATTCTCAAGCCGAAGCGAAAATGATCGCCGAAGTCGAGAGCGCGGCCAAAGACGGTGACAGTTTGGGTGGCATCGTTGAGGTGTTGGCCTATGGCGTGCCTGTTGGTTTGGGCAGTTACGTGCACTGGGACCGAAAACTAGATGGCTTGTTGGCCCAAGCGATAATGAGTATCCAGGCTGTCAAGGGAGTAGAGATCGGCGACGGCTTTGAGGTCTCGGCACGACGCGGGAGCAATGCTCATGACGCGATTGTCTGGAACGAAGCCGAAAATAAATATTCTCGTGAAACAAGTTTGGCCGGCGGCACAGAGGGTGGCATGTCAACAGGCGAGATGCTTGTTGTGCGAGCGGCGATGAAACCGCTGGCAACTCTCAATCGACCAACATTGAAGACCGTTGACACCGTGACCAAGCAGGAGACGGTGAGTTTCAAGGAGCGAACCGACGTTACCGCCGTGCCGGCGATGGGAGTGGTTGCCGAGACGATGGTCGCCCTCGTGTTGGCGCAAGAAGCGCAACGCAATTATGGAGGCGACAGCATCGATGACTTTGTCAACAATTTCAATAGTTTCGCCAAGAGAATTAGTTGAGTTTGGCTCTGAAAGTGACCTCTAGTTCACAAACTCAAACCAACTCTTTAATCGTCCTAATTGGGTTGATGGGATCGGGTAAAACCAGCGTTGGTCGGGCCTTGGCAAAGAAATTGAATTTTAAATTTGTCGACTCGGATGAACTTGTCGAAAAGACCGTCAAACTCTCGGTTCGAGAAATTTTTGCGCAAATGGGCGAAGTCGAATTTCGTCGGCTTGAATCAGTGGCACTTGCCGAAGCATGCAAATTGACCCAGCCGACAGTCTTGGCCGTCGCTGGAGGAGCGATACTTCGCCAAGAGAATCGAACCCTACTCAAGGACCACGCCAAGTGCGTCGTGTGGTTGGACGCACCGACTTCGACGCTGGTCGGCCGCACCGGTCGAGCCAAACATCGACCGTTGCTTGATGCCGACCCGATCGGACAGTTGAACCAGATGCGCGTTGATCGCGAGAGTTTGTATCAGCAGATCGCGACCTACAAAATTGCAACAGCACCTTTTAACGTCTCTCAAGTCGTGGATCAGGTCATCAAAACTTGCGAACTTACGGCTGCACAAGTCGTGGTGAACTGATGTCAAGGCGACGCATAAATGTCGCGTTGGGCGAGCGCTCCTATCGTGTGGTGGTCGGCTTCGGGGCGATCACTGAGATCAACTCGCTGATCCCCAAGAGTGCGAAGCGCGCCGTAGTCGTAACTCAAAAAGAAGTTGATTTTGTTCCCAAACTTGAGATTGACAGTACGACGGTCAACATTGGCAATGGTGAACAACACAAAAATCTGCAGACGATAGAGAACCTTATGCAAAAGTTTGCCGAGTTCGGTTTGACTCGCAATGATGTCGTCGTTGGCGTCGGGGGTGGAATGGTCACTGACGTTGCCGGATTCGCCGCCGCAAGTTGGCACCGAGGCACCGCAGTCGTGCATGTTGCAACTTCACTTGTTGGCATGGTCGATGCCGCAATCGGCGGCAAGACCGGTGTGAATATTAAGCAGGGCAAAAATTTAGTGGGTGCTTTTTGGCAGCCGAGTGGCGTTATCTGCGATTTGGATGCACTCAAGACTTTGCCTGACCGTGAGATGCGCTGTGGTCTCGGCGAGGTTGCCAAATATCACTTCTTGACCGGAGACGATTTGCTAAGTCTCGAGATGACAGACCGAATCGCTCGCTGCGTAGAAATCAAAGCTGAAATTGTTTCTAGCGACGAGCGTGAGAGCGGGCGACGTGCGTTGCTCAATTACGGGCACACGTTGGCACACGCGCTTGAGCGATCCAGCAATTTCTCGCTTGCCCACGGTGAGGCGGTGGCCGTTGGCATAATTTTTGCCGCTCATGTCGCCTGTGCAATGGGCCGAATCGACCAAAGTCGAGTCGATCAGCACTACAAAATAATCGGTCAAACTTATGGTTTGAAAACAAAGCCGGATGAAAAGTTCAATCGTAAAGATCTTGTCGCCCTGATGCGCAGCGACAAGAAGGCGGTCTCGGGGCTGACATTCGTATTAGATGGCCCATCAGGTATTGAAGTAGTCAACGGAGTTGATGAAAAGCATCTGGATCAAGCATTTGACGCAATGCAACTGAACGAGAAGTAATCTAAGAGCCATGGCTAAGACAAACGCGCGAAAGATCTTGGTGCTTAGTGGTCCAAATCTGAATCTGCTCGGCCAACGCCAACCAGAGATTTACGGCACCGATTCGCTTGAAGACCACATGCGACGTGTGGATGATGCGGCCAAGCAGTTTGGTCTTGAGACGCAAAAAGTCAGCGCTCAAAGTGCCGCTGAGTTGGTGACCGCGATTCATTCGGCGCGAGGCAGTTGCGACGCGATAATCATCAATCCTGGCGCGCTAACTCACTTTGCCTGGAGCCTGCATGATGCGTTGGCAAGTTTCAGCGGACCAATCATCGAGGTTCATCTTTCCAATCCTGCAACGCGCGAAACCTGGCGTCACGAGAGTGTCGTCGCGCCGGTTGCCTCAGGTACCATCGCCGGATTTGGCGCCGATTCATATGTGTTTGCCGTTCATGCCGTGGCAGCCCTGTTGGCGAAAAAGAAATAAGTCATGACTACGCAAACGGTTTCGACGCTGATCATCACGGGTCGAGATGTCGCGGTACGCCAAGAACTAAAGAAATCCGGCGTGGCAAACATCAAGTCGCTGCTGGTGACCGACCTGAACAACATTCGCTGGTTGACGGGGTTCACGGGTTCGGCCGGCACGCTGATTGTTCGTCCTGACGACATGATTCTGGTCGTTGACGGACGATATGGAGATCAGGCACGAGAGCAGTTGAAAACATCCGAAGCCAATTGCAATGTGATCGAAGGACGAAGTGCGGCAGCATTGCGCGAGGCCCTCGCACAATCTACGAAAAATTTGGGTTCGATTGGGTTCGACGCTGGCGAGATGACGGTCAGTCAATACGAAAGCATGAAAGACCAGTTGTCTATCGAGTTGCAAAAGGTTGCGCCAGTCATTCCCAAATTGCGACGAAAGAAAACTGAACCAGAGATTCAGCGAATGCAACTTGCGGCACTCGCCACCGACAAAGCCCTCGAAGAAGTCGTGCCGATGCTCGTGATGGGTTTAACTGAACGAGATATTCGCGACGAACTTGATTATCGGATGCGACGCCATGGCGCCGAGTTCACGAGTTATGACACGATCGTGGCCAGTGGACCGAACGCCGCACGTCCACACCATCGCCCCGTGGCTCGTCAAATCGTGACAGGGGACAGTGTCGTGATCGACGTGGGTGGTCTGGTTGATGGCTATCACTCGGACATGACTCGAACATATTTGATCGGTGATGTTGACCCAGTTTTGAGCGAGATGCACGAAGTAGTGAGTCAATCTCAGTTGCTTGGTCTGGCACATGTTCGGGCCGGAGTGTTGGCCCAAGATGTTGATAAAACTTGTCGCGACTATATTGTCGACGCTGGTTTTGGAAGTGAGTTCACCCACAGCACTGGTCACGGTGTCGGTTTGCAAATACACGAGATGCCTTGGGTCAGAACAGGATTCGCAGAGCCGCTTGAAGTTGGCGAGGTAGTAACCGTCGAGCCAGGCGTCTATCGTGAAGGGCTCGGTGGCGTGCGAATTGAAGACTTAGTCGTCGTTACGCAAAGTGGCTGCCGAATTCTTACCAAAAGCAAAAAGGATCGACAGTGCCTGCAATTACAACCAACGACCTAAAAAACGGCATCACTCTCGAGATCGATAACGGGCTGTACACGGTCGTCGACTTTCAACATGTCAAACCAGGCAAAGGCGGTGCATTCGTTCGCACCAAATTGCGCAACCTGCGAACAAGCAACATCTTGGAACGCACATTTAATGCCGGCGTGCGTGTTGAGCAGGCGATTCTTGACCGGGCCGACATGCAGTTTTTGTACAAAGAAGGTGATGACTTCGTGTTCATGGACACCGCGTCATACGAGCAGATCAACGTTTCGCCACGGGCGCTAGGTGAATCAGCCGATTACCTCGTCGAGGGTGCGAAAGCAATTATTGCCCAATATAAAGATGAGATTGTCAGCGTTGAAATCGCCGTGACAGTCGAACTGAACATTGCAGTGACCGAACCGGGCATTCAAGGTGACCGAGTATCTGGAGCACGCAAACCGGCCACCCTTGAAACGGGCAAAGTTATACAGGTGCCGCTATTCGTGAACATCGGTGATCGAGTCAAAGTCGACACCCGTTCCGGCGAATACATCACGAGAGTCTGATGTCGACATCCAGTAAACACAAATTTGGGGATGACATTCGCAGCACGGCCCGCGAACGGGTTCTCCATTTTTTATACGAGGCTGAATCACGCAATATAAACGTCGCCGAAGTAATTCAGGCACAGGTTCTGAAAGTTGACGACACGGTGTCGCAGATGGCAATCGCAGTAGAAGCGTTGCGGTCGACAACCGATGAGATGATCACCGAGTTCTCTCACACCTGGACAATTGGTCGCATGCCAGCGATAGACCGAAACGTGTTGAGGTTGGCAATCTACGAACTTATCGAGCGACCAGAAGTGCCGATTGCGGTGATAATCAACGAGGCAGTAGAACTAGCCAAGCGTTTTTCTACCGATGAATCTGGAAAGTATGTCAACGGAATACTCTCAGCGATTGCGAAAAAAGTCCGCGTCTAAACTCGCCCAAGGTTGAAGGGAGTTGAACTTACGCGTAAGACACTTGAGAATCTCCGTTTTAGAGCCAGTCAAATAACAGTTTGGCAAACCGCCACGGGCGCAGCAATCTGGTTAATGGCGATTTATTTGGGTGCGCTAAGTGTCGAACTGCACCGAGGGTTGAACACATCGGCCTATGACTTCGGGCTTTACGATCAGGGCATTTGGTTGCTATCAGAGTTCAAAAATCCATTCGTAACTTTGATGGGAAGAAACCTTTTCGGAGACCATACAAGTTTTGTTCTGTTGTTTTTGGTGCCGTTTTACTGGTTCGTCGGTTCAACTTCGTTTTTATTCGTAGTTCAGGCAATCGCAATTGCTGCCGGGGCGATTCCGGTTTTTTTGTACGCTCGCAAACGACTTGCCAGCGAGATGTTCGCCACCGTGTTTGCCGTCGTTTATTTGATCCATCCAGCATCAGTTTGGATTGGTCTCGAAAATTTTCATCCTGATTCATTTTTGGGTCTGTTGATTGGAGTTTCACTGTACGCCGCATTAGAAAATCGCTGGCGACTTTTCTTTGTCATGGCAATTCTCAGCCTGAGTGTCAAAGAAGATGTGGCACTCGTGTTGATTCCTCTTGGGGTTTGGATAACTTTCCGCAAAAATCGAACAGTCGGACTGACGACTGTCGTCGCGTCACTGTGGTACATGATTTTGGCGATATTCGGTATTCAACAGGGGATCAACGGTGTGGGCTTTCGCAACTCTTGGCGCATACCTTTTGGCGGATGGGGTGGATTGATCAGCAAATCTTTCACAGACCCCTTGGATGTCGCAAGTTACCTTGTCAGCGAATCTCGTCCTTATTATTTGTTGCAGTTGGCTTTGCCAACGGCGATGATTTTCTTTGCTTTCCCTGAAGTTGCAGCAATTGCAATTCTGGTTGTCGGGGCAAATATTGTTAGTACTTTTTGGTATCAGTTTCATATTGAGTATCACTATTCGTTCGTAGTTGTGCCGATCTTGGTTTTCGGCACAATTCATGCGATAGGCCGACTTCCACAGAAGTTTCGCAAGTCTCTGGTCGGAGTTTGTGTGGTTACGAGTTTGATTTCGGCGTTCATGTGGTCGCCGCTTCCCGGTGGTCGCACCCAGATCGCATACAACAGATCAAAACTTGAATCAGCTTCGGCCGCCCGAGAGGCAATGGGTAAAGTTCCGTCGAGTGCTGTGGTGAGTGCATATCATCCACTTACCGCGCATTTGGCTCGCAGAGAACGAATTTATGCTTTCCCGGTGCCGTTTCGCAGGGCGCTATACGGCCTTGATGCGTTTGCGGTTGGCGATGTATTGCCGTTCGTAGACGAGATCGAGTACGTGGTTCTACCCAAGGTTATGGACGACCAGATGGCGCAAATTTGGTCGGAGGTTTCGCCGAACTTTGAAATCACCTTTGCGAATTCGTGGTGGGTCGTGTTTAAGAAGACCTAAATGACGGGGTCGTTTAGGCAGGGTGATATATTGAGGTCCGAAAATTAATTAATTCAACAACCGTAAAAAGAGTCCTGTGAGACTCAAACGGAGGAGTGAAAATGGGAAAGTCTGCGAACGAGGTTTCTTCGCGCGAAGCGATGACTGCGGCCGATGTGCGTCGCGCGATTGTGAGAATCGCCCACGAAATAATTGAACGCAATCATGGCGTTGAAGGTTTGGCAATAGTCGGTCTGCAACGTGGTGGCACCTGGATTGCCGAAGAGATAGCCGCGCAAATCAACCAGATTGAAAAGTCCGTTGAAGTGCCGGTTGGGGCTTTGGATGTCAGCCTGCACCGAGACGACATTGGTTTGCGACCAGTTTCGCTCGGGGCGATCAGCAGTATTCCATTCGACTTATCGGGGGCGACGGTCGTCGTGGTCGATGATGTGCTGTTCACGGGTCGCACGGTCAGAGCGGCGATGGAAGGCTTGAATAACTACGGTCGGCCACGGGCAGTGCAACTTGCAGTGCTGATCGATCGCGGACATCGCGAATTGCCGATTCGCCCAGATTTTGTCGGCAAGAACTTGCCAACCCATCGTGGTGACGAAGTGTCAGTGACAAGTCAGGGTGTTCTGATCACTCCGTTCGTGGATGCAAAATCATGAAGCACTTGCGTTCGATCGACGAACTTGGCTTAGACGGACTAAATAAGTTGTTGCAACTCACCGATCACATGGCCGAGATCAACCAACGACCGGTGCCAAAGGTGCCTGCGCTACGTGGACGTACGGTCGCCAGTTTGTTCTTCGAAGATTCAACACGCACGCGCTTGAGTTTTGAGACGGCGGCCAAAAGACTGTCTGCCGACACGCTGACATTTAATGTCTCAACTTCAAGCGTCAACAAAGGCGAGTCGTTGCGCGACACCGTCGCGACGATCACCGACATGGGTGTTGATGCATTTGTCGTCAGACACAAGTCGGTTGGTATTCCATGGCAGATCAGCGCCTGGACAACCGCCTCGATTATCAATGCAGGGGATGGCGCGCATCAGCACCCAACGCAGGCACTTGTAGATTGCTACACGATTCGTGAGGCGACCCATGCACAAAACTTTGCAGGAATGAAAGTGACGATCGTCGGCGACATCAAACATTCGCGGGTAGCACGAAGCAACATTCAAGCGTTCTCGATGTTGGGTGCCAAAGTCACCCTGGTTGCCCCGCCGACACTGTTGCCGCCGGATGTTTCGCACTGGCCAGTTGATGTTTCGCATGATCTCGATGAGGTGCTTGCCGAGAGCGATGTGTTGTATATGTTGCGTCTGCAAAGTGAGCGCATGGCCCAAGGACATGTGCCAACTCTGCGCGAATACAGCGAGCAATATGGCTTGACGCAAAAGCGCGTGTTGGGTCTGCGATCGAACGCGATCGTAATGCACCCCGGGCCGATGAATCGTGGTGTTGAAATGCAAATTGATCCTTCAGATGTAAAGAATTCGCTGATTCATCGCCAAGTTGCCAACGGGGTGTCGGTGCGCATGGCCGTGCTATTTGAACTTCTTGGCAGCGGATCAAACCTCGCAGGCCAAGCATGAGCGGCTCGATTGTGATCAAGAACGGAACGATCATCAATCGAACGTCGCAACTCGTGGCCGACGTGAAAATAGAAAATGGTTTTGTTGCCGAAGTCGGTAAAAATCTCAAAGGCGACACCCAACTTGACGCATCTGGTTGCATCGTTAGCAGCGGTTTTGTTGATCTACATGCGCACCTGCGCGAACCAGGCAAAGAAGAAGCAGAGACAATCGAGACAGGCAGTCGTGCCGGCGCATTAGGCGGATATACGGCGCTGGTGGCGATGCCGAACACTGATCCGCCACAAGATTCGGTCGCCGTGATCGACTTCGTGCGCGAACAAGGTAAGCGCGCGGGTCTAGTCGATGTCGTGCCGAGTGGATGCATCACACTCGGACGTCTCGGCGAATCGCTCGCACCGATGGCCGAGTTGGCTCAGGCTGGAGTAACTTTTTTTACCGACGACGGAAACGGAGTCCAAGATGCTGCGCTAATGCGCCGCGCACTCGAATATGCCAAGGGTCTTGGAGTAACACTGGCCCAACATTGTGAAGTCGCCGAACTAACCAAAGGCGCGGTGATGAATGAGTGTCGATGTTGCACCGATTTGGGTTTGCCTGGTTGGCCGGCAATCGCCGAAGAGTTGATGGTCTTTCGCGATATTGAACTGGTGCGAATCACGGGTGCGTCGATGCACTTTTTGCATCTTTCAACAAAGCGCAGCGTCGAGTTGGTGCGGGCGGGCAAACGAGATGGTTTGCCGATAACAGCCGAGGTGACGCCGCATCACTTGTCGCTGACCGAAGAACTGCTCAGTTCTTACAATCCGGTGTTCAAAGTGAATCCACCTTTGCGTTCGGCGGGCGATATTCAGGCGTTGAAAGCCGGTCTACTGGACGGCACGATCGATGCGATTGCAACCGATCACGCACCGCACCCGCGACGAGATAAAGAAATGTCTCTAGACATGGCTCCACCAGGAATGCTGGGTCTTGAGACGGCGCTCGGAGTTGTGCTGGCCGAGGGTGCTTGCGAGATTCGCGACATTGTTGCGTTGATGAGTTGGAACCCGGCAAAAATTGCACGCATCGACAAAACCCATGGTTGCGATGTGGCAGTGGGTAATAAAGCCAACCTCTGCGTATTTGATCCTGAACTAACTTGGAGCATCGACATCAACCGTCTCGCCAGCAAAAGTGTGAACACTCCGTATTTGGGTCGCACGTTGCGCGGACGAGTTCGCCACACAATTTTCAACGGTTCGCCAACGGTGATTGACGGTCAAGCACGAAGATGACACGCAGTATCAGGCCAGCGGCACTCGTTTTAAAAGACGGCACAGTTTTTGAGGGAGAGGCAATAGGTGCCGGTTCTTCCGAACTATCAGCACCTGTAATCGCCCGGGGTGAAGTCGTGTTTCACACGGGCCTTTCTGGATATCAAGAAATTTTAACTGATCCTTCGTATGCCGGTCAGATAATTACTTTCACGACTCCTCATATAGGCAACTACGGCACGGCGGCACCAGACAACGAGTCGGCAAAAGTTTTCGCGCGCGGAGTGATCGTTCGCGAACTTTCTCGTCGGCGCAGCAATTGGCGCAGCGATGATTCGCTGGATTCATTTTTGAAGCAACATCAAGTTTCGGGGATTGCCGGCATCGACACGCGCAAATTGACCCGGGTGTTGCGCGAATCCGGGGCGATGCCGGGCGCATTCGGTACTGCGACTGAGTCCGAGTTGCGCAAGGCCGCTTTGAGCGAAAAGGGCACCACCGGCAGAAATTTGATCGCCCAAGTTACGACCACCAAGAGTTTCATCCATGGTTCGGGCAAGTTGAAGGTCGTCGCGTTCGATTTTGGGATCAAAACGACGATGTTGAATTGTCTGGGGGAGTTTGCAACCGTGCATGTCGTGCCGGCGACGACGAGCGCCAGCGATGTGATGGCGTTGTCGCCGAACGGAATATTTCTCTCAAACGGGCCAGGAGATCCTGAAATGGTGCATGGAGCACCCGCAACAATTCGCGAACTGCTGGGTACTGGCGTGGCGATGTTCGGCATTTGTCTGGGGCACCAGTTGATGGCCCTGGCGCTTGGTGGCAAAACTTTTAAGCTGCCCTTCGGACATCATGGGGCGAATCATCCCGTGCGCAATCTGGCGACGAATACGGTCGAGATCACCAGCCAGAACCATAATTTTTGCGTTGATGCCGACTCATTGGCGACCAAAGCAGAGGTCACCCATGTCAACCTCAATGACAATACGAATGAAGGAATGAAGGTGCTCGGGGCGAACGCTTTCAGTGTGCAATATCATCCCGAAGCCGGACCAGGCCCGCATGACAGTCGTTATTTATTCGCTGAATTCGTGGCCCGCATGGAAGCCAAGTAATGCCAAGACGAAACGACATCAAATCAATTTTGGTTCTGGGATCAGGGCCAATTGTCATAGGTCAAGCCTGCGAGTTCGACTACTCGGGTACCCAAGCGTGTCGAGTCTTGCGCGCAGAGGGTTATCGCGTGATTCTCGCCAATTCAAACCCGGCGACGATCATGACCGATCCTGATTTTGCCGACCGAACTTATATCGAGCCGCTGACTCCTGACTTCATCGTAAAAATAATCGAGCGCGAAAAGCCTGACGCAGTGTTGCCAACATTGGGTGGGCAGACTGCGCTCAATCTGGCGATGGAATTGTTCGCGCGAGGCAAAGTTGGTGTGCCAGGAACCCCCGAACTGATCGGCGCAAACGCCGAGGCGATCGCAACCGCCGAAGATCGAGGCAAATTCAAACAGGCGATGATTGAAATAGGTTTGAGTGTGCCGCTGTCGGGCATCGCCCACACGTTGCCAGAAGCACAAAAGATTTTGAAAGAAATCGGTCTGCCCGTGATTATTCGTCCTGCCTACATTTTGGGTGGTCGGGGCACGGGCATTGCTCATACACCAGAAGAGTTCAAGTCGGTAGTTAAAAATGGTCTCGCCGCAAGCCCGATTTCTGAAGTGTTGATTGAAACTTCGATCGTCGGTTGGAAAGAATATGAACTCGAGGTGATGCGCGATCGAAACGACAATTGCGTGATCATCTGCTCAATTGAAAATGTCGATGCAATGGGCGTGCATACCGGTGATTCGATCACGGTTGCGCCGGCAATGACGCTCTCGGATGTCGAATACCAAAAGATGCGGGATGCCGCATTCGCCTGCATTCGTCGAGTGGGTGTTGAAACGGGCGGATCAAACGTGCAGTTCGCGGTCAACCCGACGACAGGCGAACAAGTTGTGATTGAAATGAACCCGCGGGTCTCGCGAAGTTCGGCACTGGCGTCGAAGGCGACTGGTTTCCCGATTGCCAAGATCGCCGCAAAACTTGCGGTCGGCTACACGCTCGACGAGATATCCAATGACATCACCAAAAAAACACCCGCAAGTTTTGAACCGACAATCGACTATGTCGTGGTCAAGATACCGCGATGGGCATTCGAGAAATTCCCCGGTACATCCGGTGTGCTTGGCACGCAAATGCAGAGCGTCGGCGAGGCGATGGCAATCGGCCGAACATTTGCCGAGAGTTTGCAAAAGGCGCTGCGCTCTTTGGAGATCGGTCGATTCGGACTCAATTGCGACCCGGGTGAACAGATCTTTGAAACCATTTCAGACCAAGATTTGTTGAATCTGATCGCGATACCGACCCCCGAGAGAATTTTTCAGATCGGAGAATGCCTACGACGAAAAATATCGGTCGAAGAAGTAGCCGATTCGTGCAAGTTCGACCCATGGTTCGTGGATCAAATGCTGTCGATTGTCGAAGAACGAACACACCTGGCGACAACTTCGCTGGCCGCGATGACCAAGCCGGATTGGATGCGTGCAAAGCGCATGGGTTTCGCCGATGCCCAGTTGGCATGGCTGTGGAAGACCAGCGAGCAACAGGTTCGCACGGCGAGGTTGCAGGCCGGCGTTCGTCCCGTGTACAAAGCGGTAGATACGTGTAGCGCCGAGTTCTCGGCCTTGACTCCGTATCACTATTCGACCTATGAAGACGAGTCTGAGATTCGCGCCACGACCAAAGAATCGGTAATTATTTTGGGCAGTGGTCCGAACCGAATCGGTCAGGGCATTGAATTCGACTATTGCTGCGTGCACGCCAGTTTTGCCCTGCGAGATGCGGGTTTCGAAACGATAATGCTGAACTGCAACCCGGAAACCGTTTCGACCGACTACGACACGTCCGACAAACTTTATTTCGAGCCGTTGACTTACGAAGACGTGATGAATGTAATCGAAGCCGAGACGGCATCTTCTGGTGTCGCACCGAAAGTGATCGTCGGTCTGGGTGGTCAGACACCGCTGAAGTTGGCTTCGAGACTGCCCAGCAACTTGATCGCTGGTACCAATAGTCAGAGCATCGATGTCGCTGAAGATCGCGAAAAGTGGAGCGCCCTTTGCGAATCGCTGGCGATCGCCCAGCCCCCTGGTGGTACGGCGCGCAATTTAGATCAGGCAATCGAGATTGCCAACAGAATCGGCTATCCGGTATTGGTGCGGCCAAGTTATGTTTTGGGTGGGCGAGCGATGCAAATCGTGCATGATCAACAGCATCTGCAAAAGGCGATGCATGAAATGGATAAAGATGGTTCACTCGGACGAGAGGGTGGATTGTCAGCCGAACGCCCCGTGCTTGTCGACAGATTTTTAGAAGATGCAATAGAAGTCGATGTCGACGCAATCAGAGACTCGACCAACGAAGTTTTGATTGGCGGCGTGATGGAGCACGTTGAACAAGCAGGCGTGCATTCAGGCGACTCGGCGTGCACGATTCCACCCGCAACTTTGTCCAAGTCGATAGTCGATGAGATTGAAGCAACCGTGACCAAGATCGCCAGCGCTCTAAATGTAATTGGTCTGATCAATGTGCAGTTTGCAGTGACCGGAGAATCTGTTTATGTAATTGAAGCCAACCCTCGTGCTAGTCGCACCGTGCCGTTCGTGGCCAAGGCGACGGGTGTGCCGTTGGTAAAAGTTGCGAGTCGTGTGATGTTGGGGGCGACGCTGGGTCAGTTGCGCCAAGAAGGTCTTTTGTCGGCACGCGTATCGGGCCGGCATGTCTCGGTCAAAGAAGCGGTTCTACCGTTCAATCGTTTTTCTGAAGTTGATACGGCGTTGGGTCCAGAGATGCGTTCAACCGGTGAGGTCATGGGAATCGACGATTCATTCGCCAGGGCATTCGCCAAGGCCCAGTTTGCAGCCGGTACGACACTGCCCGAAAGCGGATTGGTTTTCGTGTCGCTCAACGACCGAGACAAGAGCGGCGGGGTTGAAGTCGTCAAAGGTTTGAGTTCGCTCGGATTGCAAGTTGCGGCGACTTCGGGTACGGCCAAATATTTGACAAGTCATGGTTGCGAAGTGACCCGTATCGTCGGCAAATTCTCGGAGCGCTCAACGGGTGAAAAGAATATCGACGATGCAGTCAAATTAATCGAAGCAGGAGAAATCGTTCTTGTGATCAACACTCCGCGCGGTTATGGCACTCGCAGCGACGGAGAAGCAATTCGCAAGGCGGCCAACAACTGTCGCGTTTCAGTCGTCACAACTTTGAGTGCCGCAAGCGCGGCAGTGCACGGCATGATCGAACGACGGAACCGACCATTCACGGTCAAGTCGCTGCAAGAATTTCACGCCAGACAATGAAACGCAACCCGATTTCGATCGGCACGGTCGAACTTGCCCACCCAATCTTGACGGCGTCGGGTACGGCTGGTTATGGCGCCGAGTTTGACGCCTACTTTCCGTTGCGCGAGATAGGTGCAGTCGTCACCAAATCAGTCGCGCATTTTGAATGGCCAGGCAACGCAGCACCACGACTTCATCCGACAAATTCGGGGATGCTCAATAGTGTCGGACTTCAGGGTGGTGGTGTGCGAAGTTTCATCGACGATGATTTAGTCGCCCTCGAACGCGCGCAGGCAAAAGTGGTTGTAAGCATCTGGGGGCACAGCATCGACGACTATCTTCAGGTCGCGCGAGTTTTGGCCGATGTGCGTGACCGTGTTGCGGCAATTGAAGTCAATCTTTCGTGCCCGAACTTGGGTGGCGACCACGCGATGTTCAGTCACGATGCAACCTTGAGCGCCAAAGTCATCGAAGCGTGTCAAGCTTCTGGTTCGCCATTGTGGGCAAAGTTGAGTCCGAATACCTCGCAACTCGTCGACATCGCGCGCGCAGTTTCGTCGGCAGGCGCTCAGGCAGTGACTCTGGTGAATACGGTGATCGGCATGGCGATAGACACTGAAACGGGGCTGCCAATTCTGGGCAATATTCGCGGAGGTTTATCTGGGTCGGCGATTCATCCGATTGCCGTTCGATGTATCTACGACGTGCGAGCAGCCTTGCCCGAATTAAAAATAATTGGTGCAGGTGGAGTGACATCTGCCGAGACGGCGGTCGAATTGATGCTTGCTGGCGCCGATGCCGTGCAGGTGGGCACGGCAACTTTCGCCGACCCAAGAGCGCCAATCAAAATTCTGCGCCAACTAAACAAGTGGGCTGATGCTCACTCAATCTCCGATTGGTCACAGGTAACTTCG